>CALEDI010000261.1 GCA_937949535.1 uncultured Lewinella sp.
AGTGACAAAAAAGAATTCGACTGGCGAGTTCCCGCGAAACTCGCCAGTCGAGCACGAAGTACTGCGAAGCACATTCTTTTTCGCTCACAGTACGAGGTACATATTTAGTCCTATACAAACCATCTTGCACCCTAGGAATTACGAGTTCTTTACGTGGCGAAAAAGTTCGCCTGTCGAGTTGGGCAGTAGAGTTCATCGGAGGTGTAAAATTACGGACCTAACTGTTTTCGTAAACTTATGTATACCCCGTAGGCCGGAGGCCCTCAACCCAGTAGTTAACGCTTCACAAACTTAGTAGCCTGCTGGGTACCCACGCGCAGCAAGTACTGCCCTGCGGGCAGGCCAGAGACATCAAGCTCCCGCCCAGCGGGCTTGGTTTTTCGCACCAAGGTGCCGTCGTTGCGGTAAATCCGAACTACATCAGTAGTGTTGGCCGGGAGCCACAAGCTATTCTCGGTGGGGTTGGGGTACACGCTCAGCGTTTCCGTTTCGTTGAGGGCAACCCGGATTACATCACTAAAGCTAAAGCTACCATCTCGGTCTACCTGCCGCAGGCGGTAGAAATAGGTTGCTGCCGAAAGGCCAGCGTCCGTAAAGCTGTACGTTTGTGTGGAGGTACTTTCTCCGGCGGCGGCTACCGTTCCGGCTCGCTCAAACTCAATTCCGGAGATGCTCCGTTCTACCTCGAAGTAGCCGCTACCAGACTCAGAAGCCGTTTCCCAGTGGAGCTTGACCGATGTTTTACCGAACGGCTCGGCGGTAAACGACGTAAGCGCAACGGGGAAGGCTACACTTTCCAGCACGACGTCTTGCAAGCTTTCTATTCCTCGCTGGAAATTTACCGCAATCGTTTGGCTTACGTAGCCGGGTAGGCTGTAGGTTACGTTGATGATACCGTCGGTAGCAATACCGGTTTTGTATTTGCCCGTAGCGATGGTGCCGCTGGTTGTTCCTGAGGGGTCCGAGATGGTTATCGTTACGTTGTTCAGTACGGCTCCGGTAGCGAGGTCCGTCACCGTACCCGTTAGGCGGGAGGCGCGTTGGTAGTCTACGTCGAACACATAGAGGCCACTATTGATATCGGAAGAAAGGACTAAGCCAGAGGGTAAAAAAGGGTAGGCTCCCCAGCTACCGTTGCCGCCGCCATCGTTCCCCGACCAAGAGTCGTAGTAAGCAATTTCCACCATGTTGGCAGGGTCGGTGGCGTCTACAATTTCTACACCGTCGGTGTAATGACTGATGATGAGGTAGTCGTCCCATACGTGAACGTTGTGCGGAACGGTATTGGTTCCTACGCTACGGGCTGGTCGGAATTCGTCGAGCAGTGTGATGTCGTTTGGGTCAGAAACGTCATAGGCTGCTGTAGAGGCATTTCCTTTCTCGTCGGTAGTAAAAACGACACTACCATCGGCAGATGACCAAGCATTGTGGGTGAAAGTGTAGGGCGTAGACTGCGTCCCCATTTGGGTAATATTGTTGGGGTCGTCTACATCATAGAGCGTAATTTTGCCAATGTATATCTCGCTTGCGTACATCACGCCGCCTTGTACATAGACATCGTGGGCGTACACGTTTGGGGCAAAGGAAACGAAGGTCGGCACGCCGGGAGTAGTGGCAATGTCGTAGATCACCATACCGCCGCTGTTTACGTTGGAGCCGGCAACATAAGCCAGGCCCGTCGTCTCGTCGATGAAGATGTTGTGCGCCCTGGTCAGGTCCGCGCCGGAGGTGTTTCCGGTGTTGTAGCTGACGGAGCTTACGCTAGTGGGGAGGTTAGAGAGGTCAATAGCAAGTATTCCGTCATCGCTTGTGCCTTGGTCTGCCACCACATAGGCAAATTGGCCGTAGGTCTTGATGTCTCGCCAGATGGAGTAATCTCCAGGTACATTGGCTACTTCAACAATGTTGTCGGGGTCGGCTAGGCTGACGATGGAGACGCGGTTGCGCAGACCAACCAGCGCGTATTCTGTCCCGTCTGGCGCAACGTAGCCCCACACGTCATTCAGACTATTGTTCGCTTGAGCAGCTTGGCCCACAGGGTTGTAATTCAGGTGGTCGCGCAGGGTAGTATTAAAGGCACTTTGGGCGCTGACGCAGGTGCAAAGGAGGCTCACGAGGAGCAGTGTGGTGAAGAAACGGTTCATTTTTGAGACATTTTGAAAGCGAGCGTTTGTTGAGTAAGCGAGCGTAACCCTGCCCAGCAAATCCTAACTAGCAATAAAACAATATGGGGTGCAACCCAGTAGATAGCTCTTGCGAATATACGGGTAAACATTGTTGGTTCAGTAATTAGCGCTCAGCGGTGGGCATAACCTAATGCGCCGTCTGCGATTTTACACCTCGGATGAACTTTTGAAATCAATCGCTAACGCTCTTGATTTCAAAAGATGCATCCGAGGAGAAAATCGCACTCAAACACCCGAATATAACACCACCTACTCTTCCCACCGGTACGGCTCAATCGGGTTCCCACTAGCACCGCTATGAAGTATAGCTAAACTCGTCATCAGGTGCTCAGCGAGGTATTCCGTTAAGGGAAGGAAATCTTTGAAATCAGCCATGCCAAGCGCCTGGTAGTACTCTTTTCTCTTCTTCAAAGGCACGACGATGGGCGGATAGCCCTCCCTCATCAGGGTGAAATTCATCAAGATTCTCCCCATACGCCCGTTGCCGTCATCGAAAGGGTGAATGGCAACAAACTCATGGTGAAATATCGCTGCGATAACCAATGGATGCAATTCACCACTATCCTTCACCAAATTGTACCAGTCTAAAAGTGAATTCATTCTGGACGGAACCGTAGCGGGTTCAGCGTAATAAAAGGTACGCCCATCTGCCGTACGTACGTGATTAGGCTGACGTTTGTACTCTCCTACCCGAATGGTTCTGAATACGTACTCATTATCCGGCCCCATAGAAGGCTGCTGGTAATTTTCTTTAAGCAGTAGCTGGTGCAACTGCCGAACGTCGTGTTGGCTTAAAGGGCGTTTCCCCTCCACCATGTCCAGCATCATAGAAACTGCCTTTTCGTGCCCCTCTACATCAAGGTGATCTTTTAGTGGTTTTCCTTTTGCTGTCAGGCCGTGCATAATCAACGTAAGCGTTTCTCCGTAGGTTAGCTGGTTGCCCTCAATCGCATTAGAGTGATAGTTCCAGGCATACCGAAACTTTTGCAACACTTGGTGCGAACGGGCCTTAGAAAGTGGGCGCAGACGGTCAATTTCAGCCTTAGCTTCTGATAGCTTCTGAAGCGTCGGTAATGAAGACAGGGCTTCCATATCGATCTCCTGCAAGAAAAATGGAATGCCATAATTGGATTCCTCGTCCTGAACAATCATCGCATCGCCTTCGGGTAAAACCTGATAAGGCTTTGCGGGAGGGTCAGAAAAAACGATGTGCGGATGCTTGCCTACCGCAAGAGCTATAGACACCAACCGGGATAACTTATGGTTCGTCCCGCCATTCATGAACTGAGACAGGTACCCTTTGCTTACGCCTATTTTAGTGGCAAAAGCGGTTCGGGTCATCCCCTGTACCCTGAGGTAATCTTCTACTTCCGAGACAAGGTTATTGTGCATCTGTGATAAAAGACTTTCTAGTGCTAAGTCGTTTTGGGTTCTTGTCTGTTCCATACGGTCTTAACATTAGCTAATTGTCAAAAGTTTATACAGGACTAAACTTTTGCAACAAAGAGTTTGCTTGTGTGTAAACATAAGCGCCGCTCCCTCCCCGAAAGGAAGAAGCGGCGTTTTGTTTGGTCAGGTAGTCAAAGAGTCAGATAGTACGTCATGACTGTTTGACTATCTGACTACACGACTCTTTGACTGCCCTAGTCTCTACGATCACGGCGGTCGCGGCGTCCACCACCACGGCGGTCACCACGGTCGCCTCGGTCGCGGCGTGGGCGGTCCTTAGCGGCTTGGCGCTCTGCTTCGAGCTCTTCGTCGGTCGGGATGGTGCCGTCGGCGCGGGGCATGATGGCTTTGCGGCTGAGGCGAAGCTTACCGGTGCGCTCGTCGATCTCAACGAGTTTGAAGGTTACTTCGTCGCCTTCCTTGAAGGCGTCCTCAACGTTATCGATGCGCGTGTGGCTCATCTCGGATACGTGAAGGAGGCCGTCTTTGCCGCCTTCGAAGCCAACGAATACACCGTATGGCATAACCGTCTTGACCGTACCGGTGTAGACCTCACCAACTTCGGGCGTGAAGGTGATCTTCTTGATGCGTGCAACGGCATCATCAATCGCAGCTTTATCGTTGGAAGCAATAGAAACGTGGCCCTTGCCGTCAACTTCGTCGATGTTGATGTTGGTTCCCGTCATTTCCTGCAGCTCCTGGATGATCTTACCGCCAGGCCCGATTACGGCACCGATGTAAGACTTCTCGATGATGAGCTTCACGATCCGTGGGGCGTGAGACTTGAGGTCGTCTGCTGGTTTAGCGATCGACTTCGCCATTTCTCCGAGGATGTGGAGGCGGCCTTCGCGGGCTTGCGCTAGGGCTTGTTCGAGTTGCTCGTAGGGTAGGCCATCAATCTTGATGTCCATCTGGCAAGCCGTGATGCCTTCTTCGGTACCGGTCAGTTTGAAGTCCATGTCGCCGAGTGCATCTTCGTCGCCGAGGATGTCGGAAAGGATGGCGATCTTGCCGCCTTCAGCTACCATACCCATCGCGATACCGGCTACGGGGCGCTTGAGTTTCACGCCGCCATCCATGAGGGCCATTGAGCCCGCACAAACGGTTGCCATAGAAGAAGACCCGTTGGACTCCATGATATCGGAAACAATACGGATCGTGTGCGTCATCTCGTCTGGCAATACCTGCCGGATGGAGCGGTGGGCGAGGTTGGCGTGGCCTACCTCACGGCGGCCAGGGCCGCGCATTGGCTTCGTCTCGCCTACGGAGTAAGCGGGGAAGTTGTAGTGGAGGATGAAGTCGGCGTAGCTGTTTTCGTACGCTACGTCTACCATCTGCTGGTCGGTCTTCGTACCGAGGGTGAGGCTGGTCAGGGCCTGCGTCTCCCCACGGTTGAAGATGGCTGAGCCGTGCGCGCTGGGCAGGTAGTCGATCTCCGTCCAGATGTCCCGGACCTGATCGAACTTACGGCCGTCGAGGCGGATGCCTTCGTTCAGCATCAGATCGCGGACGGTCTTCTTCTGGATTTTGTCGAAGGCTGCGGAGAGGTCGGCTTTGTTTTCGGCCATCCACTCTTCGCCTTTTGCTTCGAGGGCAGCGGCTTTGTAGTTGGCTTTGATTTCCTTGTAGGCCGCTTTGCGCTCTGCTTTGTTGAGGGCGCTGCGGGTCATTTCCTCAACGGGTTCTTTGATGAGGCTAGAAACGTACTCAAGGATTTCAGCGGGTATTTCATGGATTTCCACTTCGCGGGTGATGGCTTTGTCGCCTACCATTTCGCGGAGTTCGAGCTGAGCCTTGCACTGCACCTTGATGGCTTCGTGGCCGGCCTTGAGGGCTTCGATGATGGCTTTTTCGTCCACTTCTTTGCCTTCGCCTTCTACCATCATGATGTTGTCCATATCGGCAGCAACGATGAGGTCTAGGTCGGCCTCTTTGAGGGCGGAGCGGTCTGGGTTGATGACGTACTCACCGCCGATGCGCGCTACGCGGCACTCAGAGATGGGGCCAGCGAAGGGGATGTTGGAAACCATCAGCGCGGCGGAGGCGGCGAGGCCAGCCAGCGCATCGGGCATCACCTCGGGGTCGAGGCTGATGAGGTTGATGATGACCTGCGTATCGAACATGTAGCCCTTCGGGAAGAGCGGACGAATAGCGCGGTCAACGATCCGGCTGATGAGGATCTCGTAATCGTTGAGGCGTGTTTCGCGGCGGAAGAAGTTGCCGGGGATGCGGCCTGCGGCCGCGAACTTCTCCTGGTAGTCTACGCTGAGGGGGAAGAAGGACTGGCCTTCACGAACGCTCGTTCCGGAAACAACGGAACAGAAAAGCATGGTCTTTCCACACTTCACGACAACGGAGCCGTTGGCCTGGGTGGCCAACTTGCCGGTCTCGATGGTAACATCGCGGCCGTTGGGCAGCGCGAAATTTACCGTCATTGGGGTCTTATTACCCATGGTTATATATGACTTAGGTTAAATAGTAATATCAAGGCCGGATTCCTTCGGAGGCGCAAGCTTGCGGGCCTTCGGCCCTATAGCTTGCGCCTCCAAAGGAATCCAACTTTGCACCTGCGGCCGCGCCCAAATGGTTTTTCTATGCAAGCACAAAAAAACTACGAACGAAGCCCTGCGGGAGCAAGGTTAAGGGCTGCCGTGGAAATAACTTACACGGTAGCTCTAAGAAATAGAACAGCCTTAGGATGGGGGAGGAAGTAAAAGTAAACGCACTTCCCAGAATGGGCGCGTATTGGTCTTCTTGTCTGCTTCCCGCCGGTGGTCCGCAAATGAGCGTTCAGGTAGTGAACGTTCTGAACCGGCGGCGGCCACACGTTTGTGGCCTCAATCTTATGGTCATTTTATTTCGCCGCGAAGGTAAGAAATTATCCGGATAAAATCTTCTGCTTGAGGTGACTGCTGATCGCCTGAGCCCACCTACTTCAACCGTTCAATGAGGCGGCCACTGACCCGCAAAAAGTCCATTTCCGTGATGATGCCAACGAGTTCTTTGTTTTTGATGACGGGCAGGCAGCCAATTTTTTGGCCACGCATCACCTTCATCGCGTCTTTGATTGTCGTCTCCGGCGCGATGGTCTGTGGCTCCGCAATCATGATGTCTTTTACCTTCACAAACCCCGCTTCGAGGCTGTCTGGCCGGTCTTTTCGTGTGTAGTACCGTAGGAGTTTTCGGGTTGTGATGAGGCCGGTCAGGTGCCCTTTATCGTCTTCTACCGGTACGTAGCGCAGTTTTCGCCATTCCATCACGTTGGCGACCATTTCTAGCAGGTCGTCTTCGTGGACGGTGAAGAGGTCCGTTTCCATAAATTCTTCTACGCGGAGACCTACCGGGCGGTAGCTCTTCAGGTCATCTGCGTCGGGCAAGCCCCAAGTATGAACCGGTTTTTCGGAGAGCTGGTTTTTGATCATTGCCGAGGTGATGACCGTTAGGCCTTCATCTTGGTTCACTTCTGCGTTCAGCTTGGTGTAGGCTTGGAGCAACCAACGGGCACCGTTTTGATGGGCTTTTGCCCGGGCTTCGATCACGCCGAGGTAGCGTTCAATGTCTTCCTCAACGATGCCCCTGCTGCGCAGGCCTTCCTTAGCGATCGGCAAGAGCTCCTCAACGATGAGGTCGCAGCAATTCATCTTTTTGTTGTTGAACCAAGTGAACTGGGTATCCACCCCAAATTGCGCAGCCTTCACGAAGTTATCCTTCGCATCCTCGAAGCTCATGTGCTCCCGGATGTCTTTGTATTTGTTGGCCATCCCGATCATCGCACCCAACCAGAAGGCAGCGTTGGCGACTTGGTCCAACACCGTCGGCCCGGCGGGGATGACCCGATTTTCGATGCGTAGGTGCGGCATGCCGTTGTCGCTGATGCCGTAGCAGGGGCGGTTCCAGCGGTAAACCGTACCGTTGTGGACCTGTAGTGCTTTCAGCTTCGGTATCCCTTTTTTAGCAACTGTTTCCAGACTGTTCTCTTCTACATCCGTACCCAACAGGACGCGGAAACGAGCGATGTCTTCTTTATAGATTTCCATGATGCTGGAGTCCAACCAATCGGTACCGAAGCTGACGCGCGGCTCGGGCTGGCGCATGTGGTCTTGGGTGGTCCTGACGTCGAGAGCTTGCTGGAAGAGCGCGATGCGGCTTTCGTGCCAGAGGCGCTTGCCGAATACGAGCGGGCTGTTGGCCGAGATGGCCAAGATGGGGCCGGTGATGGCCTGGGCGATGTTGTAGAGCGGCGCGAAGGTGTCGGGGGTTACTTGTAGGTGTACTTGGTAGCTGGTGTTGCAGGCCTCCATCAGGGGGCTATCGTGGCTGATGAAGAGTTCGTCGATGCCAGCGAGCCGTAGCTCAAAGCCTTTGGCCGATCTAGACTGGGCTTGGATGGCATCAATGAGGGCGCGGTAGCGTGGCTTTGGCGTCAGATTGTCCAGCGAAAGGTCGAACTTTCGCAAGGTTGGTAAGATGCCGGTAAGCACTACGTGGGCGTTGCTCTTTTTGGCCGATTCTACCACCTTGGCCAGTTGGGCGCGGTTTTCGGTTTCCATCAGGCGCAGGGCGTGGCCGGTGAACTCTTGCGGGCTCAGGTTGCATTCTACGTTGAACTGCGCAATCTCCGTCGTCGCCCAAGGATATTGTTTCAGGCGGTTCAAAACCTGGATGTTTTTCGGTGTTGGTTTCAGGGTTTTCCTATCTACCAAACACATTTCCTGCTCGGCACCGATGCGGATGGTTTTGGTCTCGAACCATTCGTGTTTAAGCATGTACTCTAGTGCCTGCACGTCTTGTAGCAGATGGCGAGTGAAATTGGTGCGACTTTCACTGGTGGGTACGTTTACTTTTTCTTCGCCCATGATGGTATTCTCCTGAGGTGTATGCTTATTTGTGTATCCAAATCTACGGGAATTTGGGGGAGATGTTCGGTTTTGACAGATTATCTGTTGTACCTCAGCGATTTTGGGCGCGATTTGGGCGCGGCCGCAGGTGCTGGGGGAGGTTTTGGAGGCAAAGGGAAAGCCCTATCTTTACCTTTATGAACAAGTACCTTCCTATTGGCCAGCAAGATTTTGCTAAGCTACGCGAGACAGGAGCCCTGTACATTGACAAAACGGAGGTGATACACCACTTGGTCACTCAGGGGCACTACTACTTCCTAGCCCGGCCCCGCCGCTTTGGGAAGTCACTGACCGTCTCTACCATTGCGGCGCTCTTTGAAGGCCGAAAGGAATTGTTCTCCGGTTTATGGATCGAAAACAACTGGAACTGGGAGGAGACCAACCCCGTCATTCATCTTGCCTTTAACAGCATAAACTACAAGCACCAATCCCTGCAAAACGCCCTGACTGCAGAGTTGAGCAGCCAAGCAGAAGAACATGGATTGAAGCTAAGGGGAGAATTTGTATCCGATCAGTTCAAGAACCTCATCAAGGATCTTCATGCGGCCAAGGGAAAGGTTGTCGTCTTAATTGATGAATACGATAAGCCC
>CALEDI010000262.1 GCA_937949535.1 uncultured Lewinella sp.
GTCTACGCCAGGCATTTCAGTCGAACGCTTCGAGGTCCTGAAGCGTACTCAGGACCTCGAAGCGTTTATTTCTGCCTCTGACGAAGTCGAGGTAGAAATAATCCTTTGAGCGTCCGGTGCTTATGGGCAAACCTCACGTTAGTAATAAATTTCAGGGCGAGGCCGCAGGTGCAAAGGGGAGGTTTTGGGAAGCCCCTCCCCTGCACCTGCGCCCGCGCCGCCTAAGAAAATAAAACGGCCGGACTCTCCGCTCGTTGGAAAATCCGGCCATTAGCGCCAATGGCCCTACCGTTTAGTTTTTCTTCGGCATCGAGAACATCGCCTTATCCACCTCAGGGTTGAGGATGACTTCGGTGAAGGTCATTTTCTGGACGGTCTGCCCGTTGAACTTAACTTCCATGAACATCGGCACCATTAGGCCTTCTACTTCTTGGTAGTCGCTCATGAAGGTTTCCATCGTTGCGCCTTTCTGGGGGCCAGACTTAACGGGGCTCGTCATCATTACCGGAATCATGTACTCGGCATCGAAGTAGTAGGTGTGGTCGTAGCCCGTGGTGTCGGTAACCCGAACGCCGTAAGTAGCTGCGCCATCTATCTCTTTGCCGTCTACGCTTTCCAGCGTGAAGCCGCGCTCTTTTGAGTCGATGAATTCGGAAAGGAAACGCATGTCTTTAGACTGCTCTGCTTGGTCTTCTGGCATTTCTGTTGGTTCTGTAACGCCGTTAAACGGCATCACCTGCCAAGCCGTTTCTCCGTCGTATGCCTGAATGATTTTCTGCCCCTGGACGTTGACCTCCACGTACTGCATGTCGCCTTCCGCCGCCGTCACGGTAATCGGAAATTCCATGCCCTGCATGTTGGCTTTGCCGTTCATCTTCGTTGCCTTCAGTGCTTTCCAAGCCTCAACACCACCGATGTTTTCAATGTAGGTTTTCGCGATTTCTTCTACGGAGGGAGCTTCTTGGGCAAAAAGGCCGGTGCCGAAGACGAGCATGAGGGAAAGGGTAAGTAATTTCTTCATTGTTCTATTTGGTTGTTGCAGCTTGAAAGCAGGCTGCGGTTGTTGATTTGTTTGACACAAACGTAGCAAAGCAAAGGCTATAAACTAAGGTCCTTTGGACGGAAGGCCCCTTTTTGTCGATGAGTGGCGGCGGATTTCCGCGTAGATGAATAAACTCCGCACCATTGGGATTGCCTCCGCATTGGTCGAGCCTTTCCAAGGCGAGGGTTAGACTACTCTCCCTCAATGATGTCCTTCCTGCGGTAATAATCCAATATCTTTTTCGCCGTGCCCAAGTTCGTCACTTCCGCAATTTCTGAGGCGAGGGCGTTGCGTACTTTCTTCGGGCTGCCGAAGTGAGCCATTAGCTTCTGGACTGTTTTATCACCGATGCCGGGGATTTCGTGCAGCTCGGTCCCGACCATGCCTATGCTGCGTTTGTTGCGGTGGTGGCGGAGGCTGAAACGGTGGGCCTCGTCTCGGCATTGCTGGATAAGCCGTAGGGATTCAGACTTTTTATTGATGTGCAGCGGCACGGAATCTTCGGGGAAGTAAATCTCTTCCAGCCGTTTCGCGATACCGACCACGACCATTTTACCGCGCAGCCCAAGCTCATCAATGGCTTCCATCGAGTGACTGAGTTGGCCCTTGCCGCCGTCGATGATGACCAACTGCGGGAAGGGTTCGTTCTCGTCGCGCAAGCGGCGGTAGCGGCGAAAAACGACCTCCTTCATGCTCGCGAAGTCGTCTGGGCCGACGACGGTTTTGATGTTGTAATGGCGGTAGTCTTTCTTGCTCGGCTTAGCGTTTTTGAAGACCACGCAGGCGCTGGCGGGGTTGGTGCCTTGGATGTTGGAGTTGTCGAAACACTCGATGTGCATCGGCAACTCCTTCATTTGCAGATCAGACTGGAGGGTTCGGAGGATGCGCTCTGCTGGTGTTTGCTTGTTTTGGTGGCTGATGCGCTGCTTTTTGCGCTGCAACAGCATGTACTTCGCATTCTTGACCGACAGCTCCAAGAGGCGTTTTTTATCGCCGATCTTGGGGACAACAACCTCTGCGTCTACACCCGGCAGCTCCATCTCTTGGTCAAGGATGATCTCTGGGGCGATGCTGTTGAAGCGGTCGCGCATGGTGGGTATGGCGAAGGTGAGCAGGCTCTCCGCGTCGTCGTCGAGATTCATCACAATTTCCCGTGTATCGGTATTGATGATGTTGCCGTTAACGATTTTGATGTAGTTGAGGTAGGCTTCTTTCTCGTCGATGGCGAGGCCGAAGACATCAACGTCTCTGATGGTAGTGGAGACTATTTGTGACTTGCTCTGGTAGTTCTTGAGGGCGTTTAGTTTGTCTTTCTGCTGCTGTGCCTTTTCAAACTCCATCGCTTCGGCGTAGCCCTCCATTTTGGTTTGCAGGTGGCGCTTCACCTCGGCGAAGTTGCCTTTGAGGATGTTCCGGATTTGATCGATTTTAGCGTTGTAGCTTTCTTCCGTTTCTTCCCCGACGCAAGGCCCTTCACAGTTTTTGATGTGGTACTCTAGGCATACCTTAAACTTGCCTTCCGCAATGTTCTTTTCCGATAGGTTCAGCGTGCAGGTACGCAACTGAAACAGTTCTTTTATGAGCCCAAGAATTATTTTCCGCTGAGCAACATTTGTGTAGGGGCCGAAGTAATTGCTTCCGTCCCGAACGATGTCTCGGGTAAAATATACCCGTGGGTAGCGTTCGTTTTTTATACAGATGTAGCTGTAGCTCTTGTCGTCTTTGAGCAAGATATTGTAGCGCGGCTGGTGGGTTTTGATGAGGGCGTTTTCCAGCAGGAGGGCATCGGCTTCGGTTTCGACGATGGTAAACTCAAGCCGCACTGCGTTGCGGACCATGATGCGCGTCCGGTGGAGGCGGTCTTTGCGCTCGCCGAAGTAACTCGCCACCCGGTTGCGCAGCACCTTGGCCTTGCCTACGTACAGTATTTTATCCTCGGTGCCGATGAAGCGGTAAACACCCGGTTGTTTGGGGACGGTATCGGCGATGGCCTTGAAGTCTGCGGTGGTCATGGTTGGAATAACGCTGGATGCTACAAAACGTTTGAAGGGAGGGAGTTTGAATCGCGGATTACTGCGGATTTCTCAGATTCACGCGGATTTTATGGGGAGTGCTAATCCGTGTTCATCCGTGTAATCCGCATAAATCCGTGATCCCGATACTTCAGGCTGACACATAACCAAACCCATCAAACGTATCCCTCAAAGACAAACGCCCCCGCTCGTCCTTAATCAGTTGGCCTCCGGCCACCTGAGCGTCGTGCTCCAGCAGCAACGTCCAATTTCCTGCTAGGGCATCATTGAGGAGGCGTTCCTTCTCAGCCAACGTATGCAGCGGGCGCACATCGAAGGCCATCA
>CALEDI010000263.1 GCA_937949535.1 uncultured Lewinella sp.
AAAAAGAGGCCGTTTCCATCGAGAGCGAGCTTGGTGGCGGAAACATCATCGTGATGCAATCTGGCGGAGAAGAGCCCTCTGCTTTCTATACCAATACAAAGGATGGCGAAATGACCAACCGAGATTTCATCTTCGACAAAGGCTTCCTGGTTGAAGGCCCTGCGGAACAACTTGAATGGACGATAACAGACGAAAAAGTGGCCCCTAGCGAAGCCACCATCGGTTTGGACTTGCTAGTTGCAACCGCCGTAACTGCGCAAGGAGACACCATTACTGCTGGGTTTGCGCCTTCGCTACCCGTACAGGTTGGTCCTCGAAACTTTTACGGACTTCCCGGCGCCATCATTACCCTCCGCATCCCGAACAACCACGGCGGAGGCTCGGTTTACCGCGCCACGTCGCTTTCCGTCAGTGCGGAACCACTGACGCTAACGAAGCCAACGGAGGGCAAAAAAATCACTCCCGAAAAATTTCGGACTGAAAAAGCAAAGCGGGAAAAAATGATGACCCGGCAGTTTCGGCATTAAACCTTTTGGCGCGCTACCAGTCGAAGGTATAGCAGCATTCGTCGAATGAACGGGTTAAAGTTTTCCAGTTAGTAAAACAATTGTCGTATTTCACGGTAATAATGCTCAAACAACCTCAATTAACTATGAGACTTCAACTACGATTCATTCTAGCCCTTGCCCTCGTGGGCTTTTTCGGAACCCTCTCGGCTCAAATCACGAGCGGAACAATTGACTACAACGAAAGCTTCACTTTTGACTTTGGCGACTGGATGTCTAAAGAACGCAAGGAAGAGATGGAAAAGCGGATGGCCGCTGGTGATTTTGACCGTACTGGCCGCTTACAATTCACGACCGATGCCTTCAGCTACACCCAAGTAATAGATAAAGAAAAGGCAGCCCAAGGCGGCTGGTTTGCTCGGATGGGCGAAAACCCAGACATTTTCTACACCAGCATTGCGGACAGCACCGTGACCGACCGCCGCAGGGTGATGGACCAAGCCTTCATCATGGAAGACAAGTGGGTTGCGCCAAAATGGAACATCGCGAACATGAAAGTAGGGATGAAAGAAATTCCGCTACCAACGCAGTTGGCCACCGCCATCTCCATTGAAGGAGATACCCTTACGGCTTACTTCACGCCCAGCATCCCGCTGTCTATTGGCCCACGTGGTTATGGAGGCCTCCCCGGCGCGATTGTTTACTTGAAAGTAACTAAAGACGGCCGTAGTACAGAATACAAAATGACCACCATGCAGCCCAACGCCGAATTAGACATGGAGAAGCCTGCCGATGAAAAAGTCATCACTCGTGAAGAATTCGACAAGCAAATGAAACGCGCTACCGAAATGATGGAGCGCCGCCGTAGAAGTTGGGAGCGCCGCAGAAACTAATACGACCGGTTGCCCAACCGCCCGATCAAATCTATCCGTATGGGCGGGGCTTGTCTCCGCCCGTATCAACTTCCCTAAGAACACCGTTTTCTTCGAACGCAGTTGGGTAGGGTAGGCCCTTCTCATTGCGCAATGAAACGCAAACGCAGGGTAAACTAATCCTTCCCCCTCAGCCCTAAGTATTAACGCTGACCAATATTACCACCACCCCCAATCACTACACCCACTACAAATGAAACATCTATACATTTTCCTTCTTTGCTTGCTCACCACCGGAGCACTCTCCGCCCAAGCAGAGATCGTCGGTACCGTAATGGACACCACCGGCACGACCTTACCAGGCGCTAATGCCGTGCTTTTGCGTTCGTCAGACAGCCTACTCACCAGTTTTGGTACTACCGATAATAAGGGTGTTTTCAGAATGCAAAACGTAGCTTCGGGAGATTACCTGCTCCGGGTTACCTTTTTAGGCTACGAACGCCCCGACCAAAACCTTAAGATTACTACCGACGATCAGTACTTGGGTTTAGGCGACCTAAAAATGTACCCAGCGGGCTTCTTCATTAACGGCGTAGAAGTCACGGCAGACCGTATTCCGATTCGGATGAAAGGAGATACGATGCTTTACGACGCGGATGCTTTCGCCGTTGGCGAAAACGCGGTAGTAGAAGACCTCATCCGGCGGCTACCCGGCATGAGTGTTGATGCGGCAGGCCAGATCACTTGGCGGGGCAAGCCCATCAGCGAAGTGATGATTAACGGCAAACCATTCTTCGCCGGAAACTCTACGCTACTGACCCAAAACCTAGACGCAAAGGCCATCACCAACGTAGAAGTCTTTGACCAGAAAACAGACGCCGAGGAAATCAGTGGCGTAGACGACGGTACGGAGAACATGACCGTCAACCTAGAAATGAAGGACGACTTCAAAGCCAAGGTCTTCGGCGAATTGTACGCAGGCTACGGCACCAATGACCGCTACCAAGGTGGCGGCAAGCTCTTCCGCATCAGCGATGCAACCCAGATTGGCCTCTTGGGGACCATCAATAATGTTAATAAAGTTGGCTTCTCCGGAGATGAGATTTCCGGTTTCAACGGCAGCTCCGGCCGGGGCGGAGGTTTCCGCTACGGCGGCCAGCAAGACGGAACCTTGCCCTTCGACAGTGGCAACGCCACTGGGCAAAACCGAAGCATCGCGACGGGCCTGAACTTCGGCCAGAGCGTTGGGAAGAACGGCCAGCTAACCGCCGATTATGCGTTGTTTGACCGCAACCAAATTCAGCAATCAACCTCCTTGCAGGCCTTCAACCGCGCCAACGACCAGCGGGTAGTGGAAACGATTGAAGGTAACGCGACCGGCCAGTACAGTCACAAGCTTGGGTTTGATTTCCGCCAGCGGGTAGATTCGACTTCGAGACTCCGATTGAGGGGCTCGGCTTATATTACGGGAGGAGAAAACGAAATTCAAGCCCTTACCTCTGTTAAGAACGATGGTAGCCTAGTTGATGACTACAACGTTCGTGAACTAAACAACAACGAAAGCCCCGGAGGCTCCGTCTCTCTGAGCTACAACCGTGGTAGCAGCGGTGGCGGAAGGCGTGGCTTTGGTGGCGGCGGTGGCCAGCCGCGCCGTACATTTGAGGCGAGGCTAAACGCTTCCTACCAAGAAAATGTATCTGACTTAGACCTACTTACCGAAGGCCTCGACGAAATTTCCAGCTCCGAGTTCCTAGGTTCGCTCATCAACGGTACGCAGTTGCAAAACCGCCGTACCAACACAACGAACCTGTCCGGAAACGTTAGCTACACCGAGCCTCTAGGCAGCAAGTGGCGGCTGCGCCTCGGGACGGGCTACGGCTTAGACCGAGACGAAGGAGACTACCGCTTCCGCTTTCAGGAAGAGGTGGCGGTTAACCTTCTGGACCGCGACTGGGCGAGCCTAGAAGGCAATGTATCCCTCATCCGTTCCATCGGTAAGGGCGGCAACGTATCTTTCGGAACCAACTATGAAGCCAATAAACTTACACTTGGTGGCGACGAAATGCGGGACGACAACTACAACTTCTTGTTACCATTCATCCGTTTGCGGACGCGCTACAAAAAGGGTTTCTTCAGCGCCAACGTCACTACCAGTTCGCGTGCGCCGAGCATCAGCCAGTTGCAAACCATCGTGGAGCCATCGGCCAACGGCCGCTCCTCTGTTGGTAACCCAGAGCTCGAACCTGCGATGAACACCCGTTTTAGTACCTTCCTTTGGTTCAATGACCAGTTTCGGGCCATTAGTTCTAACATCAACGTCAACTTGACCTACACCGACAATGCTTTCGGCAACGCTGTTACCTTTACGGATGGGCAACAGATTTTCAAGCCCGTCAACGTTGGCCATGCTTGGCAAGGTGGGGTCAATGCTGGCGCTACGTTGGGCATCAACGCCATCAACGGCGAGCTTCGGGTTCAAGGTAGCTTGAACGGAAGCCGAGGCATCGGTTTTGTTGACAACGTAGAGCAGCTGAACACCTCCATTAGCTCTACTGTAGGCGCAAACATCACGACGGAACTGAACGAAGACAGCTACCTCAAGCTTGGGTACGACCTGAACAACTTCACCAATAAGTTCGAAGGCGAAAATAATAGTTCCAACAGCGATGTAAGCCAACTCACCCACAACCTCTTGGCCCAGTTTGAGCTGGAAGTGAGCCCCAAATGGCGCTTCGAGAGCCGTTTCCTCTACAGCATTTTCGCTGAATCTGAATTTTCTGCGAGCCAGAACATTCCTGATCTGCGGCTTAGCCTAGAGTTGCGCCCGTTCCGCAAAAAGCGTCACTTCTTCCGGATCTCGGCTTCTGATTTGTTCAACCAGAACACTATAGTCAACCGTTCTGTCAGCAGTTTTGTGACCAGAGAAACCACTAGCGACGGTCTTGGGCGTTACTTCCTCGGCACGTTCCACTTCAAGATTTAGTGCCAGTGGGCTAGGGCATCAAATTGTGTTAAACCATATTTGTATGCAGACTTTTAGAAAAAAAACCCTTGGAGCAACTTATTGGGCCTACCTTTGTCCATTATTTCATCTCCTTAAAAATCGAATACAATGATTGAAGGAACAGTTAAATTCTTCAACGATACGAAGGGTTTCGGATTTATCGCCCCGGAAGACGGTAGCAAAGACGTGTTCGTACACGTTAGTGGACTTATCGACGACATCCAGGAAGGCGACAAAGTGAGCTTTGAAGTCGAAGATACCAAGAAAGGCCCTGCGGCCATCGAGGTTCGGGTACTCTAGATATAGTTTTAGACTACTTACTATCGGTAAAGCCCCGTTGGAACTTGTTCTGGCGGGGCTTTCCGTTTTCAGGAATCGATTGAACACCTCTGGCCCGATCCTGATGCAACTCACAGCCTGAAAAACCGTTACCTTTGTGTACTTAAATCAACGTGAGGTTTGCCCATAAGCACCGGACGCTCAAAGGATTATTTCTACCTCGACTTCGTCAGAGGCAGAAATAAACGCTTCGAGGTCCTGAGTACGCTTCAGGACCTCGAAGCGTACGACTAAAATGCCTGGCGTAGACGGCATTTTATTCGATCCTTTGAGCGTCCGGCACCCCAACCTCACGTTTAAATCACAACCAGATGTCTGAGTTCCTTTATTTGTTCGTCGTTATTTTTGCTGTGTTTGGCGCGGCTTTTGTACTCATCAATATCCGTCATTTAGTTACGGGCAACGAGTTCCGTGGCACCTGCGCTAGCAATAACCCGATGCTGACCAATAAGATTGGTAACTGTGAGGTATGTGGTAAGAACCCTAATGAGGACTGCAAGATGCCGGATATGCCTTCGGTTAAGTAGGTTGCTTTTAGGGTTTACAGAAAACGACCAGCGGACAGTATTCAGAGCCATTTCGCCTGAACACTGTCCGCTGATCGCTAAAAACTCTATTTCGGGCGCCGGAGCGCGGGTGCATTGAAAGTTGGGACGGCAGAGAAAGGAGAGCTATTGCTCCTTGGCCTTTGCTTCCAGCTCTTTCAGAATTTCTTCATCGGATTTGCCGAGGTTCTTGAGCAACATTTCGGTATCGTCGGCAAAAGAATGTTTGGGGTGTGCTTTTAGGAAGTCCGTGTAGGTTGTCTTGGCGGCTTCGTAATCTTTGAGGTCTTCGTCGTAAGTGAAGGCCAACATGAACATCGCCTCCGGTGCCTTGCTGAAGGTAGGGTAGCGTTCATGGACGTCTTTATAGATGGTTGCGGCCCGCTTTGGGTCGTTCATTGCTCTGGCAACCTCCGCTGAGCGGTAAAAAGCCATCGCTACGGCGGTGTCTGCCGGAAACTTGTCGGAAAGCTGCCGGGCCATTTTGGTAAAATCTTTGCTGGCTTGGAAGTTTAGTGCTCCTGTGTTGGGGTCGCTAATGGCGCTAAAGTTGTCCATCAGCAACTTGCTGACTGCGCCGGGGTCTTTGCCTGCGGCTAGGGCTTCCTCAGCAGCTAGGTAAACGCTGGGCGCAGCTTCTACTGAAACGGTTGTACCACCGTCTTCGGTTTGGGCGGCATCTCCGCCGCCACAGGCAGACAGTAAGAAGAGCAAAAGAGTAGCAAAAGAAACGGTGAAACGCATACGGTTGGAATTGAAAGTTGTTGGTTTAAAAATTTGTATCGGGGTTGGCTTGCTCTAGTACGCCAATGATTGCTTCTACAGACTTCCCGCGCAGCAAGACCTTTTCAACCTGAAGCAGATCGGTAAAGTAACTCGCTTCCGCAGTGTCGCTCAAGTGGGTATCCTTGAAGGTCAGTAAAGCGTTCGGGACTAGCGAACAATGCAACACCATAAAGGCTTCTTCGGAGGGGTCATACACCACCAGAACGAGCGTGTATTCCGAATCACGCCCAAGCGGAACGAAATACGGATGCGCTAGGTAGTTGTCCGTATTGGGGTCGTAGAGCTTCGCCTCGAAGAGGGGGTAGATATACAAGCCCGTTTCTATCGGTTCGTTTGGGTGTATCCGTTGGGCCAGCTCTCGGAGTTTACGGCGTTGGGCCTCCACGGGGCCGTTGGTTTCTATTGTCTCTTGTTCGTAAGCAATCCAATCTTTTGAACGCAGATCGAAGTATTCACTGGCCCCGAGCCGGAGTTTATAATCAAAACGTTGGTAGCCAGGAACGACGTAGCCGGGGTAGTAAAAGTCGAGGTTGCGCTCTTGGCAGAAAGCCATTTCTAAGAGCATGGTGTAGTAGCCGAGGCTAAAACTGCTCAGGAGGGGATCATAAATACCTAAGATGCTTGCCGCAGAGTTGTCTCCCAAATCGAAGTAACTAACGCCAACAAGCTTGCCACTCACCTTCTCCCGAACGGTTGTTTCCCAAGTATTGAATATCCCGGTGTTGTGGGCGTAATCTTCTAAGCTATCGGAGATGGTGAGGGAGAGGCGGCCATCAAAGTCGGCAGCGTACCGGCCATACAACTCCTCACGTTCCGTATCAATTACGCGCGGCCCGTAAGCCACATCAAAAAGCTTAGCGTTTTTGCGCATGAGCTTGCGCTGGCTCTTGGAAAACTTATGGGTGGTTAAGCGTTGCCGGATCCAGATGGCAGAGAAAGGCTTGCCCTGAAAAAACAGAAAGTGGGTTGTAAAAACATGCCCTCCCATCCGGTACCAACCTTGGCTCAGGTACGAGTCTAGGCTTTCAGGACTAAGAACGAAAGGATCGTTTTTATCAACGTAAGGAAACAGCATGTCGTAGCTTAGTAGGCTAAATGAGATGGAGGGATAAAGATAGTCAGATTAGGCGGTTCATAGTTTGAGCACCCGGGTACAATCTCTTAGGTCGTCGGTATCATTACTCGCAACGAAAACGAGGCGTTTTTGCTGAAACTCGTTGAGTTCTCGATGGAACCATTCTGCCGCCTCTTCATCGAGCGTGACGGTGGGCTCGTCTAGCAGCATTACTTCCGTAGCGGCGTAGAGTGCGCTACCAAGAAGTACCCTTTGCCGCATACCGGAGGAGCAGTCTGAAAGCTTGCGGTTCCGAACGTGGTCGAGCTCCAGACGGGCAGGAACATCTGCAATACGCAAGCCGGGAAGCAGCGGCTTGAGTTTGAAGTGGAACTGCAAAAACTCAACAATGGTTAGTTCTTCAATGATTTCGAGGTACGGCCCCGTCCAGCTAACGTATTGGTAGCGGTTGGCAGCCGATATTTCTTCGCCCCCAACGGCAAATGCTATGCTGCCGCGTGAGGGCGTAAGCTGGCCGCAAAGGAGGCGGAGTAGGGTAGACTTGCCCGATCCGTTTCGGCCCTTTATCCCGATTCGCTCTCCGGCTAGGAAAGTGCCCGAAAAATCTTGGATGATCCAGTGCCGACCAAACCGCTTGCCCGCTTTATTTAGTGTTATAGAAACCATTCGCCAGTGGTCCTCAATCGTTTAAGCCCTGGAAACTGCGGATGATGCCCGTGCGCTCTGTCTCTGCGATAAACTTCACCACATCATCCCGCTCTTCACAGACCGGAACGGTTGTTTCAATTTGGGTAATGGCGTTCGTAAGGTTTAGCCCTTTGACGAACAAGATGCGGTAAATTTCGTGGATGATATTGATTCGCTCAATGGCAAAACCTCGCCGTTGGAGGCCAATCCGGTTTACCCCGATGTAGCTCAGTGGCTCCCGTGCAGCACGGATGTAAGGTGGCACACTTTTCCGCACCAAACTTCCGCCAGCGATGAAGCTGTGTTTACCTATCCGTACGAACTGCTGAACACCAACTTGGCCTTCGATGATCACGTGGTTTTCAAGCTCGACGTGGCCAGCTAGGTTGACGTTGTTGGCGAGGATGATGTTGTCTCCCAAAATACAATCATGGGCGACGTGTACGTAGGCCATCAGGAGGCAGTTTTTCCCGACTACGGTTTTACCGGCGGCCACCGTACCTCGGTTGATGGTTACATACTCGCGCACGGTGGTGTTGTCTCCTACGTGCGTGGTTGTGTATTCACCCGCGAATTTGAGGTCTTGCGGCTTGCCGCCAATGACGGCACCGGGAAATACTTCTACGTTCTTCCCTATCCGAGAACCGGCAAATATGGTTACGTTGGAACCAATGGAGGACCCCTCACCTATTTCCACATCATCTTCGATAGTGGTGAAAGGCCCGACGGTTACGCCCGGAGCAATTTTGGCGTTCGGATGAACAACACTTAAGGAATGCATGGACATATTATGGGCGCTTTACAATTTGGGCTACAAGATCAGCTTCGGAAACAATTTTGTTGCCAACGTAAGCGGTTCCCCGCATTTGGCAAAGACCTCGGCGAATAGGAGCAACGAGTTCCATCTTGAATAGGACGGTGTCTCCGGGTACAACGAAGTTTTTGAACTTCGCATTGTCAATCTTAAGAAAGTAAGTATCCCAGCCAATTGGGTCATCTTGCATCGTGAGCACCAATAGCCCGCCAGTTTGGGCCATGGCTTCCATCTGGAGTACACCGGGCATCACGTAGTTGCCGGGGAAGTGGCCCTGGAAGAAATCTTCATTGATGGTCAGGTTCTTCAGGCCAACGATGTAGCCTTCGCCCATCTCGATGATCTTATCGATCAGGAGCATTGGGTAACGATGGGGCATGATTTCTTGGATCTGCTCGGTGTTGAAGACCGGCGTATCGTTTGGGTTGTAGCGGGGGCGGCCTTTGAGGCGGCGCTGCTCCATGTAGGCCTTTTTCAAGAGCTTAGTGAAGGCTACGTTGCTGCCGTGCCCTGGCTTGGTAGCGAGGATGCGGCCCCGAATGGGGACGCCGAGGAGGCTGATGTCTCCCATCACATCAAGCAGCTTGTGGCGGGCGGGTTCGTTGTGGAACTTAAGGTCTAGGGTATTGAGGATGCCCGCTTTGGTTACCTCGACGGTTTCCTTGCCCATCCGCTTCGCCAACTTATCGAGCCGCTCCTGCGGAACGACGCGGTCTGCAATCACGATGGCGTTGGTAAGGTCTCCACCTTTGATAAGGTCATGCTCGAAAAGGAGTTCCAATTCGTGCAGGAAAACAAAGGTTCGGCAGGGCGCGATCTCTTCGGCATAGTCTTCGTAACCGCGCAGGGTGGCGTACTGCTGGCCCAACACCGGGCTGTCGAAGTCGATCATGCTTACTACCTCAAAGCCATCGTAGGGCAAAGCGACCAACTCCGAGCCCGTTTCTTCGTCTCGGTAAGTGATCGGTTCTTCTACGATGAAGTATTGCCGGTTGGCATCTTGGTCCGTAATACCGGCGCTCATTAACGGCGCAATGAATGGGCTTGCGCTACCGTCTAGAATCGGAATTTCAGGGCCGTTGATCTCTACCAGCAAATTATCAATCTGTAGGCCTGAAACCGCAGAAAGAAGGTGTTCAACAGTAGAAACGGTTGCTTCTCCTGATCCAATTGTGGTAGAACGATCTGTACTGACTACTCGGTTTACGTCTGCATTGATAACGGGCGCATCCTCCAAGTCGATACGTTGGAACTTGACGCCGTGGCCTTCAGGAGCAGGTTTGAAATTGAGCTGCACTTTCGCGCCGCTGTGCAGGCCCACTCCGTTTAAAGAGAATGGGGTAGCTATGGTGCGTTGGTTCGTCATTATGATATTGGCTGTATTAGATGGGGGGTTGCTAAGTCGGGGCAAAGGTAAGTCAAATAGTAGTGGGTGAGTGTAGGATTCAGGCGGCTGAATGTAGCATCGGCAGCCTAAACACCGAACGATGCGCCCGAATGCTGTCATTCACGCAACCAGGGCCTTACTCTCCCATCCGGCCTTTCAGTTCCATAATTTCTTTCCTTAGCTTTGCTACTACCGAAGGGAGGTGCTTGAAAACAGCGTAGCTGCGCAGATAATCGGGGTAGTGCATATGGGGTGATCCGCCGAGTTTAGCTCCGGGCTTGGTGATATTGTTGATAACGCCAGACTGTGCTTGCACCTGCGTTCCATCGGCTAATTTACAATGACCTCCAATACCAACTTGGCCTCCAATACGGCAGTTTTTCCCAATTTTAGCAGAGCCCGCAATGCCAGCTAAGGCTGCAATAACGGTGTTCTCCCCAATCTCTACGTTGTGGGCTACTTGGATGAGGTTGTCGAGCTTTACCCCAGAGTGAATAACGGTTGCGCCCATCGTGGCGCGGTCAATGGTAGTAGATGCGCCAATTTCTACCCGGTCATGAATAACGACGTTGCCGATCTGCGGAACCTTATTGTACCTGCCCGTTTCCGGATCAGGGGCGAAGCCAAACCCGTCTCCGCCTACAACCACATTGGCGTGCAGGATGCAGTCATCTCCCAACACACAACCGCGCAGGACGCGGACGCCGGGGTAGAGCACGCAGTTTTTACCGATGCTTACGTTGGGGCCTACGTAGACTTGGTCCAGAATCACCGTATCCGCACCAATAGACGCGCCCGATTCTACGACGGAAAACTTACCGATCCGGACGTTTTCCCCGAGTGTTGCGCTGGGGTCTACGGCGGCGTGTGCGGAGACTTCCCGCTTTGTTTTAGCGGCTTCATCTTGTTGGTAAACGGCCAGTAAATTGCTCACCGTTCCGTAAACATCTGCTACGCGCAGCAGCGTAGAGCTAACGGCTTCTCGCGGCGTGAAGTCTAGGCCGACCAGCACCGCAGAAGCACCAGTAGTATAGAGGTGGTGCTCGTAGGCAGGGTTGGCGAGAAAAGTGATAGAGCCCGGCCCGGCCTCCTCAATTTTTGCGGGAGCAGAAATGATCACTTCGGGATCGCCCTCAACGACGGCGCCGATCATTTCCGCTAATTTTGCAGCGGTGATTTTCATTATAGGAGGGTAGGGAGTTAAAAGCTCAGATAATATCAGGCAAGCCGTCTGTATCAGTAGGGGCTTCTGGTGGGGCAAATGTATTCAAGGCGCGGGAATGTGCGGCCCGCATCACAGAAAACTGGTCTAAAACAGTCTTAATTAGGTCTTTATTGACCAATTTCTGCACATCCGCAAGACTTTTCAACTCCTCACTCTTCCGAAAACGATAAATTTGGCTTAGGCCGCTGGTCTCAAACTGCACGGGAAAACGGCCATCATTGGCAAAAACCGTGATCTGGAGAGTCGGGTGGGGGATTCGGCCAATTATGCGCATATTAAGGTAGTTGGGTTGGGCCAAAGATATGCACGGAACAGGTAAGAAGGTGGGCGCGGCCGCAGGATGCAGAGATTGTTTTTTGTACGGTTTACCACACAGCCCGCAGCACAGCCCGTAGGGCTTCGTACACCGGGCCACAGCTTCAGCTGTGGTAAGGTTGTGGTAAAGGTTAGGGCAAAGCTGTGGCCCGTTTTGGGTATCTTCGCGCCAATGTCAACAACAGAAAGCAAACCGACCCTCCGATGGCGGGTAGCCCAGTACCTCGAACGCCGCTGGTGGCAGCGCTACCTACGCGGAAAATCCCCAGAAGAATACCTCTCCGACAAGAAAGCCTACTGGGCCAGAACCCTCGCGGAGCTAGGCTGGAAACCCGTACCCGGCCGGAAGGTATTAGACGCGGGCTGCGGGCCTGCCGGGGTGTTCATCCACCTCTGCGAGGTGGAAGCCGTCACCGCTCTAGACCCCCTGCTAGACAACTACGAAGCAGACCTCGCCATTTTCCGAAGGGCAAACTACCCCAACGTTACCTTCCTTACCCAGCCTCTAGAGGAAGCCTTCGCTCAAGACACCACCTTCGATGCCATCTATTGCTTCAACGCCATCAACCACGTCTCCGACTGGGAGGGCGCCATCGACGCCCTGACCGCCCACGCCCGCATCGGTACCCGAATGTTGATGACTTCCGACGTTCACCGCCATAAACTCCTGCTACCGATCTTCAAGGCCCTGCCCGGAGACGCCCTCCACCCCCAACAACACGGCCCCGAAGCCTACCGCTCCGCCCTAACGCAGCGCGGTTGGCGCATCGAGCGCGAAGATGTGTTGCGCGTAGAGGCTATCTTTAACTATACTTCTTGGGTGGCGGTTTGGGAAGGGTGAGTGTCTTCTATATTCAGCGCTATATTGTATGCTTCAACATTTGCGTATAAACATGCTTTACATATAAACATGTTTATATGCAAAGCGTGTCTAAACACGTAATGGCCAACCACAACTTTCCAAAATGAAAACCCCAAGCCTCTACCTCCTACCGTTCTTACTAACCCTCCTCTGCACCTGCGGCCGCGCCCCCGAACCGGAACAGGTAGCCCCTGAAAACGATCCCTCCATGACCAAACAAATAGACTGGCAAGGCCACCGAGGATGCCGTGGCCTGATGCCCGAAAATACCATCCCAGCCTTCCTACGCGCACTAGATTACCCCGCCGTAAAAACCTTAGAGCTGGACGTAGTCATCTCCGCCGACGACCGCGTAATCGTAAGCCACGAACCTTGGCTTTCCGCCGAAATATGCCAAACCAAAGACGGCCAACGCCTCGCCGAAGGCGAAGAAAACCGCATCAGCCTCCGCACCCTAACCGCCGCCGAAATCGCTGCCTACGACTGCGGCCAACTGCCGCACCCCCGCTTCCCCAACCAAGCAAAACGCCCAGCCTTCAAACCAACCCTCCTCCAAGTCTTCGAAGCCGTAGACCGCTACTGCGTCCAGAACAGCCGACCCTCGCCCCGCTACAACATCGAACTGAAATACGAAGAAAAACTGGAGCCCGCCTTCGTTCCCAGCCGCAACACTTTCGTTGATCTAGTACTGGCCGACCTAGACGCATGGGGCAAGCCCGAACTCGTTACTCTCCAGTGTTTCGACCCACCAACCCTGCGCGTCATCCACGACAAACGCCCCAAAATTCAACTCGCCTACCTCGACGAATTCCCCGGAGAACTGAAAACCAAAATGGACGCCATCGGCTTCGTGCCGCCCATCTACAGCCCCTACGAAATCCATACCGACGCTAAGCTCATCGCCGAAGCCCAAGCCCTCAATATGCAGGTTGTTCCCTGGACGGTCAACACTTCCGAACGAATGAAAGAGCTCCTCGCCCTCGGCGTCGATGGCATCATTACAGACTACCCAGATCGGATTCCTCAGTAAAGCCTATCGGTCACAAATCAACGCACCACTACTCATCTACGCGCTGTACGTGATTACGAACTGATTACCGCCGCTTCGCCTCCCGCACCATCTCCTTCACCGCTTCGCGCAGCTTCACTGCGTCGTACACGATGCCGTCTTTGACGGTGTAGATGATGCCTTTGGTGGTCGTCACTTCGCCGTCTTCGTCCAGGCGCGTTGCGCCGGTTCCGTAAAGGACTTTTAGGTCGGCGAGTGGGTTCTCGCCCACAATCACGAGGTCGGCGAGCTTGCCGGGTTCGATGGTGCCGATCTCGTTGTCCATGCCGAGCGCTTCCGCGCCGTAGAGCGTCGCTGATCGGATCACTTCCAAGGGGTGGAAGCCCGCTTCGCGGAGCAACTCTAACTCGCGGATGTAACCGAAGCCATAGGTTTGGTAGATGTAGCCCGAGTCTGAACCCGCCGTTACGCGGCCGCCTCGGTTTTTGTATTCCTCGATGAAGGCCATCCAGAGTTGGTAGTTTTTCTTCCAATCTACTTCCTGCTCGGTGCCCCATTTGTGCCAGTAGCTGCCGTGGCTGATGCGGCTAGGTTGGAAGAACTGCCAGAGGCTGGGGAGGGTGTACTCGTCGTGCCAGTCGGCGTTGCGGGCGCGCATCACATCTCGGTTGGCGTCGTAGATGTTAAAGGTGGGGTTGATGGTGAAGTCTAGCGCCAGCAACTCGTTCATCACGGCGTTCCACTTCTCCGAGCCGGGTTTGGCGGCTTGCGCCCAGAGGCGACCGGCCTCACCGAAGCGGTCTTGTTCGTTTTGGTAGTTGTAATCTACGGGGTAATCCTGTACGGTTTGGTTTTCAAACATCGCTTCGGGTAGGCCATACCAGTGTTCCATGCTCGTCAGGCCAGCGCGGGCAGACTTGAGGACGTTCCAGCGCCCCACGTCCATCTGCGCGTGGTGGCAGGCTGAGCGGAGGCCGACGGCTTTATTGGTCTCCAGCGCGGCTTGCATCAGCATCGGGCTTGCGCCGAAGAGTTTGATGCCATCGGCCCCTTTGGCCTTATTGGCTTTGATCCATTCTTCCACTTGCTCGGGCGAGGTGAAGGGCTCCTCGCGGCCCATCCCGAAGCCGGTGTAGGCCCGGATGCGGGGCGCGGCGATTTCGTTGGTGGCCGAGCGTTTTTTGTGGTCCAGCGTCCAGTCTAGCCCGTTAAAACTACCCGGTTCGCGGATGGTGGTGATGCCGTGGCCGAGCCAGAGTTTGAGGACGTAATCTGCGGTAGTTCCTTGGGCGCGGCCGCCCATGTGGCCGTGCATATCCACAAAACCCGGCATGACGTACATGCCGCTACAATCAATCTCTTTACCACCGGCTTTTAGCTTCGGGCGGCGCTTCTCGTTGATCTCTACGCCGGGAACGCCGACGGTGCTGGCGCTAATGATTTTGTTGCCTTCAATCACGATGTCTACCGGCCCGGTGGGCGGCGCGCAGTTGCCGTTAATCAGGATCAAACCGCGCAGGATCAGTTGGGTGTGTGGACCGTCTCCGAAATCCTCGCCGCGCGGGGCTGCTTTTTCTGGTTGGGCAAGGAGGAGTAAGGGGGTAAGGGTGAAAAGGAGTAAAGGCGTAAGGGTGGAAAGGCGTAAGGGTAGAGCGGCTTTTCCTTTACTCCCTTCTCCCTTTATTCCCTTACTTAGGGCGAGGACGCAGGTGCAGAGTAGGAGGCAGAGTAGGGGAGTGAGCATTGGTACTGTATGTTTTGTAGGTAGCCAATGTACGTGTTATTTGGGGTATTTTACCGCACAACAACCCGCTTACTACCAATCCGCCCATTAACCAGCAGTACCCGCACAACATATATGCCGGAAGGTAAGTCGTCGGTCTTTAGTGTGATGTTCCGGATTTGTTGTCCGGCAAGGCCGCTGGTTGAGCTTACCGTTCTTCCGGTAGCGTCAATGACATCGAATCGATCAGCGGGTATAGGCTGGGCAAAGCTTAGGTTCAGGTTGCCAGCGGTGGGGTTGGGCCAGGCTTGGAAGTCTACTGCGGGGAGTGCGCCGCCGACGGTGCTAACGAGTTTACCATCCACACAGTCTCTCAGGTCGGCCTTGAACTCTTCCATGATGTAGTTGCTAACCCCCGGAGCTATCGGGCCGGTAATCATGTCTTCGCTGATGTCGAGGGCCGCAGGGCCACAGCCTTGGAAATCATAGATGGGGTAGGGGTTGTCGAAGTTCTCTAAAGTGTGTGAATAGTACGAGAATATCCCTTGGGTAGCGGAGTGGAGAAGGAGGTACTCGTCTCCTGCTGTTAGTTGGCGGATGGGGCCGTTGCAGTTGCCGCCGTCTTGGCCCCAGAGTGTGATGGTATCGGCAACCGTTCCGCCAAAGAGGTGCTCGATCAAAACGAAATCGAAAAGGTAGGCGCCGTCTTCAGGGTTTCGGTATTCTAAGAATTTGGCATGGCTCACTACCGCAGCAGTATCTGAGTTGACGAAGTAGCCAGAAGCATAAGTACAAAAGTCTTGGACAAAACCACAGGTACAAGCAGACATTGTTGCCGAAGAAAAGAGCAAGGAAAGGAGAAGTAAGCGCATATGAAGGGGATTTGCTTAGTGTAGACGTAAGGTAATACAAAAAACGTTGGTCTCTTTCTCAATTATTACGCCCCCCCTACAAAGCCTCCAACAATTCCCGTTTAAGCGCAACCGCATTAAGGATCTCTGGTATCCGAGCACGGGTATGCTCATAACCAACATCGTGCATTTCTTGCAGTTTGGTGAAGTTGAAGATGTTGCAGTCGTTGAGGAGGGAGGGCTCGATCATGATGTCGCAGAGGTCCATGCCGGGTACGGTGTTGCTCATGATGGACAGCTCGAAGGTGCGCCATACGACGCTGATGACGGTACTGATGTCGGCCGGAGGAAGGAGGCCGTAGGGCATGAGGTTGCTGCCGATGATGAAGTCGGTATCGTGTAGCAGCGGCTCTACGGGCATGTTCCGGATCACGCCACCATCAACGTATTTGTAGCCCCCTATTTCTACCGGCTTGAAGACGAAGGGGATGGAGCAACTCGCCGCCAAAATATCGTGCAGCGGCCCCGAGTTGTGGAGCTCGTGTTGGGCCGTAGTCAGGTTCGTGATGCCGATATGGAGCGGATATTTCAAACCCTCGAAAGAGTTTTCCGGTACTTTTAAGGCCAACCTTTCCTTCAGGTAGTCCAAACTGGTGAGGCCAGTGAGCGGAATGCCAAACTTAATGACTCGCAGCATCGAAGATTCGAGCACAAACTTTAGCATGTCATCAGGCTGCATCCCAGCAGCATACAGCGTCGCGACGATGGCCCCGGAGCTGACCCCCACCAACCGGTTGGGCACGATGCCGCCTTCCAACAGGGCCTTGAGCACGCCAATGTGCGCGGTGCCTCTGGCGCCGCCGCCGGAAAGGGTAAGGCCGATTTTCAAGTTGGAATTGGGCACGGAGAAGGGGAGGTTGAGGGTTAGGAATTAGCGTTCAGCATTCAGGGATAAGCATGTAGAAACTAAAGGTCAGAATTGCCGTGCTGAACGCTGAATGCTAAACGCTGATTGCTATTTTATCAAAGCTCCAACTCCCCACCAACTTCCTCGTTCCAAGGCAAGCCGTGTTGGGCCAGTTTTTTAAGGAACGGGTCGGGGTTGAACTGTTCTACGTTGAAAACGCCGGCCCCGGTCCACTCTCCGGTCAGGAGCATCATGGCGCCGGTCATTGCAGGCACGCCGGTGGTGTAGCTCACGCCCTGGGCGCGGGTTTCTTTGTAGGCGTGGGCGTGGTGACAGTTGTTCCAGATGTAGTAGGTCTGGGGTTTGCCGTCTTTGATGCCTCGGATGCGGCAACCGATGCTGGTTTGGCCAACGTAGTTTTCGCCCAAGCCGCCGGGGTCGGGCAATACGGTTTTGAGGAACTCCAGCGGGATGATCTCTACGCCTTTGTGCGTGACGGGTTCGATGCCCGCCATACCGATGTTCTGGATTACACGGAGGTGGGTGAGGTATTCGTCGCCGAAGGTCATCCAGAAGCGGGCGCGTTTGATGGTGGGGAAGTGCTTCACGAGGCTTTCCAGTTCTTCGTGGTAGAGCACGTAGCTGGCTTTGGGGCCAACGTCGGGGTAGTTGAGGTCTTTGCGGATGCTGAAGGGCGGAATCTCGACCCATTTGCCGTTTTCCCAGTATTTGCCGTTCTGGGTAATCTCGCGGATGTTGATCTCGGGGTTGAAGTTGGTCGCGAAGGCTTTGCCGTGGTCTCCGGCGTTGGCGTCTACGATGTCGAGGTAGTGCATCTCATCGAAGATGTGCTTGGCGGCGTAGGCCGTGAAGATGCTCGTCACGCCGGGGTCAAAGCCGCAGCCTAGGATGGCCGTTAGGCCAGCCTCCTTGAAACGTTCGTGGTAGGCCCACTGGTGGCTGTACTCAAACTTGGCTTCGTCTTTCGGCTCGTAGTTGGCCGTGTCGAGGTAATGCACTCCGGCAGCGAGGCAAGCCTCCATGATGGTCAGGTCTTGGTAGGGTAGGGCGACGTGGATAACCAGCACGGGCTTGTATTCCCTGAGCAGGTTCGTCAGGGCTGGGATGTCTTCCGCATCGACGGCGGCGGTAGCGATGTTGTGGTAACCGAGGTCCTCCTCGATGTCGGCCTTGATTTCCAAACAACGGGCTACCGTGCGGCTGGCAATCATGAATTCGCTAAACACCTCGGGGTGTTCAGCGCATTTGTATGCGACGACGCGGCCTACGCCTCCGGCGCCTATTATCATTACTTTCATAGCAGTATAGTAAGTAGTGTAGTAATGTAGTCGCATGGAACAAGGAGGTGATGCTCGCTTAGCTCGTGCGGTATCGACTACACTACTACACGACTAATTACGGAAGATCTGGGTAGTCAATTTTAGAAGGCCGTTCTACGGGCGCGAGCATGGGCAAGCCCATCACTTCCGCTTCCTGCGGGCCTACGGTCATGAAGCGCATGAAGCCACCGTGCGACTCGGCTACGTGCTTGGCGAACGACATGAAGCTTTTGTAGTAAAGGTAGCCGAAGGGAACTTCCATTTTTGCCAAAATGGGGTTCAGCATCGCCAAGCGGGCAAATACGGCGTTTTGGCGCGGTTCTAGTGCGTTGGGCAGCTCTTTGAGCATTTCCTGAATCCGTTCGGTCAGGCCTTTATCGATCTTCTCGTAGTAAGCGATGATGTGGGCGCGGTTGTTGAAGCTGCGGATGTCTGCGAGGCGTTGGGCCTCAGCGAGTTCTACCTCGTCGATGTCGTCGTCTGCTCCAGCGACGAGGATTACGATGAGGGGGATGGCATCAAACATCTGCTGTTGTTCAGCAGGGGAAAGGCATTCAAATTCTTTTAGCATAACTTGGTTGTTTGCCGCAAAGATAGAGTAGACGGAGACATTCTGAGGGGTTTCTTGGAGGTTCATTCAGGGCAAACTTCTTCGTTGAAACCTAAGTACTATTTAGCGGCGCGGCCGCAAGGTGCAAAGTTTAGTTTTTCCCAAACCCATTATCTTACCCCAATGAAAAGGCTCATCCATCACGCACCGCTATTGTCTCTCTTCCTTCTCCTTTGCTGGTCTTGCGCCGATGAGATGGAGACTGGAAAAACACCAAGCTCCGCCGAGGGGCGGCCGAACATCTTGGTCATCAATTGCGAAGACATCAGCCCGATGCTGCCGATGTTTGGCGACAGTACGGTACAGACGCCCAACCTCAGCCGCTTAGCGGCTAGGGGCATCCGCTTCCCGAACACCTTCTCCGTAGCGGGCGTCTGCGCGCCCAGCCGCCATGCCCTCATCACGGGCATGTACCCCATCAGCACCGGCGCCCACCACATGCGGACCCAATGGAACCAAGCTACGCTAGATAAAGTAGGGCTGAAACCCTACGGTGCGCTGCTCCCACCAGAAGCTAAGATGGTCTCCCAAGTATTCCGCGAAAATGGCTACTTCGCTACCAACAACCAGAAGACGGACTACCAGTTCGTTCCCCTCAAAACAGGCTGGGACGAACTAGGCCCTAAAGCACACTGGCGACACCGAACAGACAAGGACCAGCCTTTCTACGCCGTCTTCGACCTCGAAATAACCCACGAGAGCCAAATCTGGATGACCGGAAAGGGCCAACTCCGCTTCAAAGACGGATTGGAAAAGCCCGACACGCCCGAATTCAAATGGACGGATGTTTTCAGCCCCGAAGAACGCCCACCACTCACCGTACCCGCCGATGCTCCATTACCGCTGCCGCCCTACCTCGTCGACTCCGAGCCTACCCGGACGGATATGCGCCGCGTCTACTCCAACATCAAGATCATGGATGCGCAGGTGGGTTTCCTCCTTAGCCAGCTCGAAGAAGATGGTTTGCTAGACAATACGATCATCATCTTCTTCAGCGACCACGGCGGCCCGCTGCCGCGCCAAAAACGCTTGATGTACGACAGCGGGCTCCGCGTACCGCACATCGTAGCCTTCCCCGATGGGCGCGAGGCAGGGAGCGTTGACTCCAGCCTCGTGAGCTTCGTTGATATGGCCCCAACGATGTTTAACCTGGCCGGCATCCCGCTACCGAGCCACCTCCAAGGCCAGCCCTTCCTAGGCAATGATCTCCCCTCCGAACGTTCACATATCTTCGCCGCCGTTGACCGAACCGACGAACACTACGACCGCATCCGCGCCGCCCGTGATCATCGGTTCAAATACCTCCGCAATTATATGCCTGAGCAGGGCTACTACCTCCCGCTTGTGTACCGCGAGCAAATGGCGGCCATGCAAGAACTCCTCAAGGGCCGCGATGCGGGCACCCTCACCGACGCGCAAGCCCAATGGTTCCGAAAAACCAAGCCCGCCGAAGAACTTTTCGATACCCAAAACGACCCCCACGAACTGAACAACCTCGCCAGCAACCCGCGCTACGCCCCCCAACTGGCCGCGCTGCGCGCCGCGATGGACAATTGGCTCAACACCGTCGGAGACCTCGGCGCCGAAGACGAACGCGAAATGGTCTCCCGCTTCTGGAATGGGCAAGACGAAATGCCCACCACCGGCCGGCCCCAACTCCGACGAGACAGCCTCGGCCGCTTCGTACTAGAGAGTAAAACCGAAGGCGCACAAATCGCCTACCAAATCACGCCTCCCGGCCAAAAGCCGGGCAAATGGCGGGTCTATACCGGCCCGTTCGAGTACGAACGCGGCGATAGCCTCCGCGCTGTAGCGCAACGAATTGGGTATAAAGAAAGTGGGGAGAGTGTGGGGTGGTAGGTTTTCAGGAGCCAGTATTCAGCGTTCAGGAATCAGGCTACCGCTGTTACACTAGCCGCCTGATTTCTGAACACTAACTAATCAACGCGTTCAATCGTCCAGGCTCCGCTTGCCATCAACGGGCGGTCATTGAGCTGCATGAAGTGCTTGTCTATTGCTTGAGAGCGCGTGTAGCGTTTGGCAGGGGTGTCGGTATTGTCCACTATTTCTTCCGTGATCATGTTGGGGTCGGTAGAGAAGGAAAACTTGCGTGTTTTGAGCACATTGCCAGACTGGTCCGTCAGGCGATAGCTGTTAGAGTAGCCGTATTCGCCTACTTCCGTTTCTTCGATTTCGAGCAACCAGCCTTCGTCTTTAGACCGGTAGCTGCGGTTTCTGGTTTCGGCGTCGCCTTCTCCAGAGTCTTCCGTCATCAGGTGTTGCCAATCATCAAGTTTGTAGTAGCCGAAGGCGGGGAAGTCGAACTCTTCGTCTTTGATTGGGGCGTTACCTTTCATGGCTTCTTTTTCCTTTACTGCGCCACCGAAGACCCAGCCGTTTTTCTTGTCGGCGGTCGTGATGCGGTACCA
>CALEDI010000264.1 GCA_937949535.1 uncultured Lewinella sp.
TGGATTTTTCAGGTTTTCACCATCAGCTTGGGGCTGCGGCCGGTGATCTTTGAGGAGATGCAAGCCTACATTCAAAACCGGACCGGCCGCAAGTTGGAAGAGTTCGATGTTGCACTTAATGCTCATCATCTTTCCAACATCAAAACCCTACTCATTCATGACCCAGAGGATAAGGTAACTGCCTTCCGCAACACGCTGCGCAACCACAGCCACTGGGTGAACAGCGCACTTTATGCGCCGAAGGGAGCGGGCCATCATCTCGGTACTGCGGGCGTAACCAAGATTATCCTCAGTTTCCTGCTAGACGGGCAACTCCCCGACGGCGCGCACATCAACTACGGAGAACTGGAGCCGCTTCCGGCAATGGTTACTGCGGAGGATTTGGCGGTTAGTGGTGGGGTTAGTGATTATTATGCTTAGGGTTTGTCCGGGAATTAAGGGGCGCCCCATTGCGACCAAACTCGACAGGCCGTTTCTTCACCCCCCCCTTGCACCTGCGGCCGCGCCCTTAAAATCTCGTTAAAAGACGCCCCAAAACCACACATATACTAAACCCTAGCCGCTCGCCAAACCTTTACCCTACAAATGTAGTTCTCAAACTATAATCTGCGTTTGCGAAGCCACTGGCAATGCCTTAAATTTGTCAACTGTACGCAACGGCAGATAATGTGTAGCTTAGTTCTCACGTTAGTTAACCAGCGGCTCCCCCTTCCGCAATACCCCAAATTTCGCGCCCTCACTACTCTGGCGTGTTGTAAACAGTAAGCTTATGAAATCTCGCGGCACCATTCTTTTTTCCGCCTTATTAGTTATAGCCGCTTTTGTGGCTGCCGTCCGGCCTGAGCCCGCGCCTCCGGGCGATAAAGATTCCGTCATCATCCAAACAATGATGCGCAACCTAGAGCGGTTCCATTACCAACCGATGGACATCGACGACGACTTTAGCGCGCGCGCCTATGATTTCTACCTCAACGACATCGACGGTGCCCGCCTTTTCTTCACCTCCGAAGACCTCGGCAAGTTCGGCGTACATAAATACAGCATCGACGACCAAATAACCAACGGAAGCTATGAGTTCTTCGACCTCACCCAAGAACGCTGGAAAGCGTCTATGGTAAAGACCCAAGCATGGTACCAACAGATACTAAGCAAACCCTTCGACGTAACAAAAGGCAGCGAAATCCAAATGCGGAACGACGACTCGGGCTGGAGCAGCAACGACAAAGAACTCCGCCAATACTGGGCAGACTACATGAAGCGCGACGTCATCAACCAAATTGTCAACAAGCAGGAAGAGTATAAAAAAGATGTAGAGAACCGGGCTAAAATGACCGCCTCCGAAAGAGCTACCGCCGACAAGGAAGAACCCCTGATCGAAAAGTCCGTCTCCGAACTAGAAGAACAAGCCCGCGAAAAGCTCCTCGAACGCTACGACAGTTGGTTTGAGCGCATGCGCAAGGCCAAGCCAAGTGCCCGCCGCAGCCAGTACCTCAACGCCCTCACTTCTATGTTTGACCCCCACACGACCTACTACCGGCCGAAGGATAAGGAGAGTTTTGACATCCGCTTCAGCGGCCGACTAGAAGGCATCGGTGCTACCTTACAGAACAAAGACCAGTACACCAAAATCTCTACCCTCGTTGTTGGTGGCCCAGCTTGGAACAGCAAGCAACTTGAAGTAGACGACCTCATTATGTCTGTACGTCAGAAAGGCGAAGACGAAGCCGTAGACATCAAGGATATGCTCGTTGAAGACGTTGTAGGTTACATCCGTGGCAAAAAAGGAACTACGGTTATCCTGAAGATCAAGAAGCCCGACGGCACCATCAAGGAAGTAAGCATCGTGCGCGACATCATCGTGATCGACGACAACTACGCCAAGTCGCTCATCATCGACGGCGTCGGTGAAGATGAAAAAGTTGGTTACATCAACCTGCCCAGTTTCTACGCCGACTTCCAGAACGAAGACGGACGCTTCTCCGCCAAAGACATCAAGGCCGAACTCATCAAGCTTAAGGACCGCAATGTGGACGGCGTCATCCTCGACCTCCGCAACAACGGCGGCGGCTCGTTGCGCGACGTGATCGACATGAGCGGCTTCTTCATCCCCCAAGGCCCCATCGTACAGGTAGCCGGCCGTGGGGGCCGTAAGGAAATCCTGAGAGACAAAGACCCATCCGTTGTATGGGACGGGCCGCTGATCGTGCTCGTCAACCAATACTCTGCCTCGGCCAGCGAGATCCTCGCTGCGGCCCTGCAAGACTACAACCGCGCCGTGATTGTAGGCAGCAACCAGACCTTCGGCAAGGGAACCGTTCAGCGCTTCATCGATATGGACCGCACTGTCCCGGGCCGGTCTGAGATCAAGCCACTCGGCACCGTAAAACTGACGATGCAGAAGTTTTACCGCGTCAACGGCGGCGCAACCCAACTACGAGGAGTTGTGCCAGACATCATCCTCCCAGACAGCCGCGCCATGCTAGAAACCGGCGAACGCCAACAAACCGGACCGCTGCCCTGGACGGAAATCGCGGCCGTAGAGTACAGCCAAGACGTTTACCAGATTCCCTTCATGGAAACCCTCCGCGAACGCTCCAACAACCGCGTAGCAGACAATCCCGTTTTCATGAAGATCATCGACAACGCACGGCGCTTCAAGCGCCAGCGCGATCGGGATACCTACCCGCTCAGCCTGAGTGCCTACAAGGCCATGACGCAAGCGAATAAGAAGGAGGCCGCCAAGTTCAAGGACCTCTTCGGCAGCGACGTCAACTTCAACGTCGCCAACATCGAGGTAGACCTTGAGGAGATCAAGGAGGACGAGGCCAAGATCGCTAAGAACGAAGAGTTCAAGAAAGGCATCGCGAAGGATGTCTACGTCCATGAAGCCCTAAATATTATTAAGGATATGCGGGAGATGGAGTAAGTAAGGGAGTAAAGGAGGAAGGGAGTAAAGGAGAAGGGGGAAAGGGGAAAGGGAGTAAAGGAGAAGGGAAGAAGGGAGTAAAGGATGGCATCCTCCTTTACTCCCTTTTCCTTTATCCCTTTACTCCCTTCTCCTTTACTCCCTTTATCCCTTTACTGCGCGTTGTGCCTGCTCAATATGCCGCCAGTTGTGGTAAATCACCACCCGCAGGGTATCTCCGAGGCGGAGGCGGATGAGTGCGCTCAGGCTGGTGCCAGTTTTGGTGCGCGTAAGGTCTACCTCGGCGGCGAGTTGCAGCAATTCTAGGGTTTCTTTCTGGTAGGCGATGAAGTGGGGCAAGGCCTCCGGCGTAACTGGGTGCGGAAAATTCTTAGGGTTTGCACCTTTGGGTGTGTTGATTTTCCGCATCTTCTCGCCGGGCTTCATGCCAGCGGAAAACTTATTCCCTAGCCAAGAAGAAGTGAACGTGGGCTGGCTACCTTTGTGCTTCGTGCTGGTGATCTGCTTCCGAATTTCGGGCAGGTAGTAGGCACTGTAGTAGTTCAAGTGGCCTAGGCATTCTAGGGCATTCCAAGCATCTGGGCGCGGCCGCAGGTGCAGGGTTTCGGTTGGGAGCGCAAGGAAGGTCTCGGCGATGCGGAGGTTTTCTTCCGTCCGCTTGGTTAATGCGTCGAGGAGGTCTTTGGTACTGCGGGGAGTCATGCGTTGTTTTTTTTGTTGATGCAAAGGTCGGCTCTGACAGGTACATGAAAATTGATTTCGCGCAAGAAAACGGATAAGCCTCTAACGCCCCACCTACCGAGCCTTCAACCGAGACAGCGTCTCCGCCGTCATCCGTAGGTAGTTGGCGATGTATTTTGCCGGCACTTCCTGAAACAGGCGCGGACTCCGCTCCAACACCCGCCGGTAGCGTTCGGCGGGGTCGTTGGTGAGGAGGTCGATCTCGCGCTCTAGTTGGCCCATCACCATCCAGGATAGGATTTGTTGCCAGATTTTATTCAGCTCGGGGTCGTCCAGGATGGCCGCCTCGTACTTCGCCCGCCTGATGACCCGGACAGTGGTTTTGCGGAGGGCATCGGCGTAGAGCATCGTT
>CALEDI010000265.1 GCA_937949535.1 uncultured Lewinella sp.
CGCTCAGGCGTAGCCGCCCTGGGCGGCGGCCAGCCGCCTCGGTTGTGAAAGCGGAGCGGGAACGGATGGACAAATACCTCCGAAGCGAGCTTAAGGCAGACTCCATTGTTTTGGTGGTGGAGGAGTTTTAGGGAAGACGAAAAAGCCAGCCTGGATTTGCATCCAAGCTGGCGACAGTTAATGTCAACTGTTTAAACACACTCAATAGTTTCTTATTGGTTCTACGCCACTGCAATCTGGCGAGGTGCCTTGGGCAGTGCTTCTTCGCGCTTTGGCAAGGCTAGGCGCAGAACACCGTCTTGGTAGGTAGCGTCGATGGCGTCGATGTCGATGACTTTATCGTCGAGTTGGAACCGGCGGGTGAAGTCAACCAGGTTGAATTCGCGTAGGCGGAAGTTGGGCTCGGGCGCCGTTTCGGTGTCGGGCTCGGCGGTTGGGGTGGTGTAGGTGACTTCTAAAGTGCCTTCGTTGAAGGCGATGTTGAAGTTTTCCTTGGCCCGGCCCGGCGCGAGGACTTCTAGCTCGAAAGCGTCGTCTGTTTCAGCGATGTTGACGGCGGGGCGGTGGGCTTTGCCGAACTGGTTTGCTCTCGTTGCGTGGTCATCGAAGAAACGCAAAAAGTTGGAAGGCATGGGGCGGTTATAAGTGGTAAGTTTCATGGTTGGATTTGATTTAGATTCAATGCCCGTAGTTATTTACGGACGAGCTTTTGAAAGCAAATCGTACGCCAAGAGAAACAACAGTGACAAAAAGGCACTTTGCATTAAAAACAAATGACATTTTGTCATTCTTTTCATTTGTGTGTCGTTAATTGTTGAGCGGGGGCGTTTTTAGGGCGCGGCCGCAGGTGCAGGGAGGGTTAAGGAGAGGCCAAGCGGCCAAAATAACCGCAGCAACCTGAATGTTGAACGCTGAGCGTTGAAGCCTGATCAACAAGCGCTCCAAAAACATTACCTTCCCAAATTCCAACCTTGCACCTGCGGCCGCGCCAAAAAACCAAACGATGCACCTACAGTACCTCTCAGACCTGCACCTCGAATTTCCTGACAACCGCCTTTGGTTGGAAGACAACCCCATCGTCCCAACCGGAGATGTGCTCGTTGTTGCGGGAGACACCCATCACCTTGGCCCCGGCTTTGCGAAGCTCGATTTTTGGGACTTCTGCGCTGCCAATTTTCAGCGCACCTACGTTATACCCGGCAACCACGAATACTACCGGGGTTATGATCTGGGCCGTAATCCGTTAAGCTTTCGGGAAGAACTGCGCGACAATGTGGTGCTGCTGAACAACCAGTCTGAAACGGTAGACGGTATTCAACTCATTTTCTCTACCATGTGGTCTCGTATAGACCGTAAAGTGATGGAGGTTTACCGAGGGCTGTACGACTTCAGGGCCATCAAGTACGAAGGCCGCAACCTTACGGTCAATGATTTCAACGCGGTCCATGAGGCGTGTTGGGCCTTCCTGAAAGCGGAGATTGAAAAGCCAGGGCCGAAGGTGGTTGTTACGCACCACCTGCCCTCGGAAGAATGCAATGCGCCCGTCTTCAAGGGCAGCGCGCTGAACGAAGGTTTCTGTATCGACAAATCTCGCTTCATTGAAACCAACGACATTGCCGCCTGGATCTACGGGCACAGCCACCGCAACGTTGGCGACCTAGAGATCGGTGATACTTGGCTACTGACCAACCAACTGGGCTACGTTGGCTACGGCGAGCAGAAAGGCTTCAGCAATGAACAGGCCCTGCGGGTGTTGGTACCTTGAGGAAAGGTTATGGCTTGAGCGAGGATGCAACCTCCGCAAAGGCACCTCGTCTTTCCCCACAGAACCACAAATCAAACACTACACCATGAGACGCATTCTCTCCCTCCTTCCCTTCGTATTGTTCTCCCTTATTCTCTCTGCCCAGTCGTCCATCTCGGCCGATAAGATCATCGCCCAGCTCAACGACGGGGTCGATATTGAGTTGACGGGCGTTACCATCACTGGCGACCTAGACTTCACCCGCCTCAATGACCGAGAAGAAAGCCAAAAAGGCGGAAGAGGTAGCCAGCAACAATGGAAATACCACGTTCGTAACCGCCTCTCGTTTGTAGACTGCACCTTCGAGGACGACGTTTGGGGCTTCCGCATCGAGGAAGAAAACAAGTGGGGCAAAGCTGGCCCGGCCCACATGGCCAACTTCCACGAAGACGTCCTTTTCAAGAACTGCAAGTTTGAAGAAGATGTAAACTTCAAGTACTCTCGCTTTTACAAAAAAGCAAACTTTCCTAAAGCGGTCTTTGAAGAATATGCTGGCTTTAAGTACACCAAATTTGATGAGGCGGCTGACTTTCACGGCATGGAAGTAGACGGCGATGCTAACTTTAAGTATACCGACTTTGACGAGCACGTGAACATGGCTGGAGCTGTGTTCAAAGACTTCGCTGATTTCAAGTACACCAAGTTCCCTCGGGGAGTCGATATTTCCGATGTGGTGTTTGAAGACGATGCGGTGTTTAAGTACGCCGAGTTCCCGAGGGGAGTAGACATGGCCAACACCCGTTTCCGCCGCGATGCGGACTTCAAGTACACCAAGTTTTCAGACCCGTCGAACTTTGAGGGTACCGACTTTGGTAGCAACCCAGACTTTAAGTACACCAAGCTAGACGGACGCTCTTTTAAGGGCAATTGATAGGCTTAGGCCACACAAAAAGCGACGTAGACAAGATGTCTACGTCGCCGAAAAGTGTTGTTCAAGATTGTTTAATCGTAAAAAGTTAGTCTTTGGCCTCACCTACAATGAATGTAGGTACATTCAATCTGATGTTATGACTTCTTTAGCAAAGAAAAAGTAACGCATTTAGGAAGTTATTTTCAAAATGCCGTACAAATTGATCATCGGTGCTTAATACAAATGTACTAAAGCCCTTTGAATACTCTGGTTTAAAAGCATTAAAGGTTAAAAAGGAGGGGCTATAAAATATACCACTTTGTCAGCAGACGACAGTTTGGTGGTATACTCGGCTCTGCGGGTACGGGGGTAAAGGAGCTGATACCGGGCTAGGGTTTGGCATAGGGTCCATAAAGATGGGCGTTAGGTATACACCACGAAAGTTACCTTTGTCGTTCCGTTCAGGGAGTAGCCTATGCTGGCTCTTCCGACACCCAAGTTACTAGTATGCGACCAAGCCTTACCTCCCCTGCTCTTATTAACCCACTTCGCACCTGCGGCCGCGCCCTTAATAAAGGAGTAAAGGTTGAAAGGAGTAAAGGTTGGAAACGACTGCTGGTTCTACTGGTACTGCTCTTCCCCTTACTCCCTTCCCCCCTTACGCCCTTGCTCCGCGCGCAGGTAGGAACGGCCTCCATCACCGGTAAAGTAACTGATCTCCTGACGAACCAACCCGTAGACTATGCCACCATCTACGTGAAGGGCAGTACCTCCGCCGTAGAGTCTGGCACTACCGGTCGTTATTTGACCACCGTGCCCGCAGGCGAAGATTTCGTGCTGGTGTTCAGCCGCCTTGGCTACCGCGAAACGGAGGTGAAAGTCGGTGTCTTGCCAGAAGGCAGCACCAAACAAATTGATGTCGCGCTGGCCCCGACGGAAAGCACGCTAGAGGTCGTTGTCCGCGAGAGCAAAATTGAAGAAGGCGGCATGATCCGGGAAACGCCGGAGGCCATTCGCCTGCTGCCCTCAACGACGGGCAACTTAGAGTCCATCTTGCCCCACCTTGCCCTTGGCGTCAGCTCTGGCGCGGGAGGCGAACTCACCAGCCAGTACAATGTGCGCGGCGGCAACTACGACGAGAACCTCGTCTACGTCAACGGTTTCGAGATCTACCGCCCACAGCTCATCCGTGCCGGGCAGCAAGAGGGGCTCACTTTTGCCAATATGGACATGGTCCGTAGCCTGAGTTTTTCCTCCGGCGGTTTCGAGGCGCAGTACGGCGACAAGCTCAGCTCAGTGCTCGACATCAAATACAAACGCCCCGATAGTCTCCGGGCTGGCTTTCAGGCGAGTTTCCTCGGTGGGTCTGCTTACCTAGAAGGTTCCTCGAAAGTGAATAAGCAGGGCTTCAAGAAATTCCGCTACCTCCTCGGTGCGCGCTACAAAACGACGCAGTACCTCCTCGGAAGCCTAGAAACGAGCGGCGAATACACGCCCAACTTCGTAGATGTACAAACCTACCTCACCTACGACTTCAACCCAACTTTGCAGCTCGGCCTCATCGCCGATTACAACCGGAGCGTCTACAACTTCGACCCCGTAGAGCGGAGTACCGCCTTCGGCGGTTTCTTCGAGACCCTTCAACTCTTCACCCGCTTCGACGGCGGGGAGCGCGACGACTTCCTGACCCAGATGGGCGGCCTCTCGCTCACCTACATCCCTGAGAAAAAGGACAATCCTTTCTTCCTCAAGTTCCTGACCTCGGCCTTCCGCTCGGATGAGAACGAGGCCATCTCCATCGGTGGCCGTTACAGCCTCGGGCAGTTGGATACGGACCTTGGTTCGGATACTTTCGGCGAGGTCATCAACGAACTCGGCGCGGGCGTGCAGCAGCAGTTTGTGCGCAACTTCCTCGATATTCAGGTCTACAACGCCGAGTTGCGCGGCGGTTTGGAGCTTAGTAGCCGGACGGCAGAAATAAGCAAAGCGCACTTCCTGCAATGGAGCGTGAAGGCGCAGCACGAAATCGTGAACGATTTCATCAATGAGTGGGAACTGCTCGACTCGGCGGGCTACAGCCTGCCCTTTGATCGGGCAAGCGGAGCGGTAGAGCTTTTTCAGGTGCTGAAAACAGAAAACGAAATCAACAGCACCCGCTTCTCCGGCTTCCTGCAAGACACTTGGACTTGGCGGAAGGAAGACGTGGCCGATATCCGCCTCAGTGCGGGCCTACGCGGAACTTACTGGGATTTGAATAAGGAGTTCGTCCTCAGCCCCCGCGCCCAGATTCTCTACAAGCCGCTGGGCGGCACGGCCGACATTAGCTACAAACTAGCGGGTGGCCTCTACGCCCAACCAGCCTTCTACCGCGAGATGCGCCGCCCCGACGGGACGGTGAACACCGATCTGAAGAGCCAGAAATCTGCCCACGTAGTTGGGGGCATTACGTCGGATTTTTACTACGGCAAGAAGAACCCGAAGAAGTTCCGTTTCATCGCCGAGGCATACTACAAAAGCCTGTGGGACTTGGTGAGCTACGAGATCGAGAACGTCCGCATCAGTTACTCCGGCGAGAACGACGCTACGGGCTATGTGGCGGGTTTAGACTTGCGCCTCAACGGCGAGTTCGTGCCGGGGGCGGAGAGCTGGGTCAACCTCAGCATCCTGCAAGCCAAGGAAACCCTGACCGACGTGCAGCACCTAAACGTAACCGGACGAGGAGAAAACGGGGAGACGCTGAGCGAGGAAGTAGACTTCGTTCCCCGCCCAACCGACCAGAACTGGCGGCTGAGCCTCTTCTTCCAGGACTACCTGCGCAACAACGAGAACTTCCGCACCCACGTCAACCTGACCGTCGGCGGTGGGCTGCCCTTCGGCATCCTCGACAACAATGAGGTATTCCGCAATACCCTCCGCTTCGATACCTACCACCGCATCGACATCGGTTTCAGCCTCCGCCTCTACGAGCAAGGGAAAACGAAGGAGCGCAAACTCTTCAACTGGTCTCGGGCAACGAACCTCAGCTTGGAGGTCTTCAACCTCATGCAAGTAGCCAACCAAGCCGGTAATACGTGGATCAAAACCATCGGTGCGCAGCAGTATGCGGTACCGAACCGGTTGACTGGGCGGCGGATTAACTTGCGGGTGGCGGTGGATTTTTAATTTTACCGTTGGGCAACTTCTATAGTGTCTCCAACCTTTGTATCTTTAATCAAACACAGTAACAAATGGGAGAACTGAATATTCAATATTTAACCGATCCAGAAGGCCATAAAAAAGCTGTAGTGGTTGACATTGAGGACTGGCGTAAAGTGATGAGGGTCTATGAAGAGGCTGAACTTGCACGTTCTATCAAAGCCGGATTCGCGGATGTTGCCGCTGTAAAAGCAGGTAAGCAGGAAGCGTTAACACTAGAAGACATGTTTGATGAGCTTTAGGATTGTACCTAGTGCTGAATTTCTGAAAAAGGCCAAGCGGTTTTCCAAGAAGTATCCTTCGTTTAAGAGTGATCTTAGAGGAAAGTATCATGGATACGATTAGTGACCTTTCAGTAGAGCAACCCAAACAACCACAAAGGAATCCGGTGCGCACTTCCCGTGATTTCGCTGTCAGCGACTACGAAATGATTAGGGTCGTTACCGATTTGCTTGCTGCTTTTTTTGGGCCCGCCTACCTCGAAAACGTAACGATCGTTTTTATCGAGTAAAACGAAATCACCTTGTTTGGGTAGGCGAATCTCTGGGGGGAGGATGTGCGCTTCGTATTCTAGGAAGCTTAGTTGGTTGAGAAAGAAGGTTTCTCTGACTGTACCTAATTCAACCTGATTTGGGGCTAAGTTGAAAAGTAGGTTCGTGTTGTTGAGGAAGATTTTATCTGGCTTCGTGAGTGAACTAACTCCCTTTGCTTCGTTCCTCAAATTTTTAACTAAGTCCGCACTTTCTAGGAGGTTAAGGTACTTGAGCAGCGTATCACGACCAATTCCGAGGCGACTCGATAATTTTGTTGTGTTCGGAATGAAGGGTACCGAAGAAGCTATTGCGTAAAGAAGACGACTAAGTTTTTGATAATCAGTGTTTCCAACGTTTACCACCGAGGGGATATCGCTGTCTAACACGAGTTGAATCACCTCATTTAGCTTGCGGGTGTAGCCAGCTCCCTCCGATAAGAAGATAGGGTAGTAACCTTCTCTCAGGTACTTTTTCAACGATTCGAGGGGCCTAAAGTCAGGGTCAGAGAGGAGTTCTGGCAAAATTTCTTCGTGCCGGAATAGAATGTCTTTATACGGGAGTATTGGCAGCTCGCGCCCTTCAGTAAGGACTAGATACTCCCGAAAAGACAAACCCGGTATCCGATATTGTAAAGCCCGTCTGCTTAAGTCAGCCTTCTGCTTCAAGATTTCAATGGCGGAAGAACCGGTGAAGCTGATCTTCAATTTATGACGGTAAACATCGTAAAGCTGCTTCAGTTCTTGCGCCCAAGTTCCGTAGCCGTAGCGATGAACTTCGTCTAAGAACAGGTAATTGCCGCCTTGGGCCACAAACTCCATCCCAAAGTCAAGTAAACGGTTCTCCTGAAAGAAAACATCGCCCATGTCAATGTACAAGGCTTTAGATGGTGGCAATTCCAGGGCTTTCAAACGCTGTAATAGGATGGTCGTTTTACCTACGCCACGGGTACCGAGTATGGCGTTCAGGTGGTTGCCCCAGAGGATTGTATCAGAAAGCGGCCTAACGTATTTGCTGCTTACAGATCTTAACGTTTCCTTACTGATTTGTTGAAGTCTGTTCATTTCGTTGTCGATTCAAGACAATAACAGCTAATATTGTCTTGAGTTCAAGACAATATCAGTTAAAATCGTCTTGATCTCAAGTCAAAAACCATAAGCAAGAAGAAAAATTTGCATCAATAAAACTTATAACGTAATTTTACGTTAATTAACTTGATATGCAGAAATTAACCAAAGCACAAGAAGACCTCATGCACCTCGTCTGGCAACTGGGCGAGTGTACCGTAGGCGACTTACGTGACCATATTGAAAAGCGCGACGGCAAAAAACCGGCCCACAGCACCATCTCTACGCTCATGTTGGCGCTAGACGAGCGGGGCTTCGTGACGCACCGGAAATATGGCCGAACGTGGGTGTACACCCCGGCTACCACGCGGGAGGAATACGGCCGCAAGAGCCTCGGCCAACTCATCAAGAACTTCTTTGGTGGGTCGGCGGCGGTGGCGGTCAGCCAACTCGCTAAAAGCGAAAATTTAAGCCTGGAGGAGCTCAACGCGCTCGTCCGCAAACTCGAAGAAGAATGACACCCGACATCCTAGAATACCTGCTGCGGCTGACCGTTATTTGGGCGGTGCTGGCGGCCTATTACTTCCTTGCGTTGCGGCGGGCGGGCTTTGCGGCGCAGCGGTTTTACTTGCTCGGTACGCTGGTGTTTGGGCTAGTGGTTCCGTTGTTGCCGGCGCTGGGCGGCGGGCTGCCGGTGGTGGGGTTGCCGTCGGTTACTTACGTGGCCGAACCCTACTTCTACACCGGATATGCGGTAGCAGAAACAACTGGTTTCAACTGGTCTTGGTCGGTGGTTTTGCCTTGGCTTTATGGTTTGGGCGTCGTGTTTTTTGCGGCGCGAACGCTGGTGCAATGGCGGGGGTTATGGAGCTGGGCGTCCTCCGGCGAGCAGGGCCGTTACGACGGCTACCGCGTCGTTCGTCACCGAGCGATCACGGGCCCGTTTGTGGCCTTCGGGGTGATCTTCTTGCCCGCCGCGATGCCCGATGCCAAGCTAGAACACACTGCGCTTATTCACGAAGCCTCGCACCTGCGTGCGCGCCACCACTACGACACCCTTTTGCTCACCATCGGTAGCTTGCTGCTCTGGTTTCATCCGCTTTTCTGGATGCTCCGCCGCCTCCTCGCTACCGTCCATGAATACGAGGCCGACGCGGCCGTCATCCAGCGGGTGCCGGTGCGGACCTACGGCCTCCAGCTCCTACACGCCACGCTGGGCCCGGCGGGGTTTCCGGGGCTCTTTTCTTCACCTATCAAAAAGCGAATTACCATGATTACCACCAAAAACCGGGCGCGGAAGTTGCGCCTTTTACCCCTGCTAACCCTTTGCCTACTACTGGCGGGGCTGGTTGTTGCTTGTAGTGACTTGGGGGAACAGGCCGCCATCCCGCTCAACAACGAAAATCCTCTTTCCGAGATAGTCCTTGGCCCCGAAAACACACTCACGCCCGATGAGTACCCTAAACCAGTCAGTGCAGGAAACGCAGCACCAACGTTTGAGACCCTCATCAAATCATTCTATCAAGAAATCAGGTATCCTGCTGCTGCTCGGGCTGCAGGAAAAACTGGTTTTGTTCGATTGGAAGTCTCGCTTTCTGAGTCTGGCAAAATCCTGAGCATCAACAATATCGGTTTAACCAAGAAAGAGGACGAAGACCAGTCGAACAACCTCGTAGTGGTCGGGCATTCCGAAGCGACTACGCAAAGTTTTTCTCCCGGCGTGTCCGTATTTACCGATGAGTTAGAGCGGTTAGTTAATGAGCTGGCTCCCTTCACTCCTGCCAAATTAGATGGTAAAGCCGTACCATTCACCATTAGCTTTGATGTTGAATTCAAACTGGAGGAATAACCAATTTTGTCTCTCCAAAACCACAGAACATGAGTCGTCCCTAACTTTTGATTAAGATGACCATGTTTGGCAGTATTCGACAAGATTTTTAGTGATCAGCGGACAGCATTCAGGCAAAACGGCGCTGAATGCTGCCCACTGATTGCTTTTTTATGCCAGCTATATCGGAGATATTAGGAGAAAACGCTAGAAATACGGTCTAAACTTCGGGATGACTCATGTTTCCTATTTCACAAAAGCATTATCTGCGGCTTTCGTCCAGTTTTCCAGTACGATGCCGTTTACGCGCTGCATGTGTTTGGTGTTGTTGGTGACGAGGGTCATGTTGTGGTGGACGGCGGTGGTGGCGATTAGGAGGTCGAAGTTGGGAATAATCTGACCGATGCCCTCCAATCTGGTTCTTTCGATACCGTAGAGGTTGAACGATTCAAAAATACGGATAACCTCAAGCATGCTTGAAATCTTTTTAGCATCGCCCTCGTGACGTTCCCAATCTCCGCTCTTATGTGCTCCGTAGATCAACTCGCCGATGGTGATTTCGGAAACAAAGCAGTTACTGTAGCCTACAGCGTCCATTTTATCGGCTAAGGCATATTTTCCTCTCAGGTAGGAAATACAAATGTCGGTGTCCAGTAAATATCTAGTCATTGAGATTGATTTCTCGTGTGGGCAATGTGCGTGAACTTAAAATTTGTTCTGCAAGATCATCAGGAGTAGAGTCTTTCCAAGCACCAAATAGTTCGTGTCCGACTTCTTTCCGTGCTTCCTCCGTTAAATCTTTTGCCTGAGGTATTCCCTCATACCAAGATGGTTTCCCTGAAGGATTGTCCGCAAACTTCACCTCCTTTGGCGGCCATTCAACACCTTCCTCTGCCGCTGGCTCTGCTGGTCCTGCTTCCGCCTCTTCCACTAGGCTCTCCGAAATCCAGCCTATCAGCTTGGCCCGGTCCGAAGCTGACAGCCCCAAAATCACTTCCTCAAAATTCTCAATGCCGGTATCTACGGGAGCGCCCATAACGTTATCCTTTTATAAGTTTGTCTTAAAGATACAACGATCAGGCCTTTTCATTAGTTGCTACCTTTGTACCTACTACTGGGTTGGATCGCGCCGGAGGCGC
>CALEDI010000266.1 GCA_937949535.1 uncultured Lewinella sp.
CGCCTTTTCTGCGGCGTCTTTTATCGGTTGGCTGCGTTGGTAAAATCCTCATTTAGCTACGGCTAAACTCCGGTTTTACCGCCTTGCCAGCCAATAAAATCCACCAGCACAAAAGTCAACAAATTTAAATTACACTGTACTAGGGAGCAAAAACGTCCATTGTGTTTAGCACCGCCCCCTCCCCAACAGCCAAGCCATCGCCTAATGAAAACATTCTACCCGCTCATCCTGCTTTGCTTCCTCTTCCCAGCCATCGCCGGGGCGCAGCTCGCCAACGACGAATGCGTTGATGCGATCATGCTGCCCATGGAGCGAGACTTCTGCACCGGCATCGCCGGTGCGACCAACATCGACGCAACCGGCTCCTTCGCAGATGTAGCCCAATACGACGTCTGCATCAGCGAGCAAGGCACCATCCGAGATGTGTGGTTCTCCTTCGTCGCGCTTGAAAACACGGCCCGCATCACTGTAGACGGCAGCATCCCCGCCAACGAACGCGGCAGCCTACGCGAGCCCCAAATGACCATCTACGAAGGCGGTTGCGGCGGCCTCACCCGAAACGACGCCTTGGTCTGCAAATCTCCCTTCGAGAACATAAACGGCATCAACGCCATCTTGAGCAACCTCACCATAGGCGACACCTACCACATAATGGTAGGGGCTCGTAACGGGAACCAAGGTACTTTTGAGCTCTGCGTCAACCAGTACGACGCCGTCCCCGAACCAGATGCCGACTGCCCAACTGGCGTAGTCCTCTGCGACAAATCCCCCTTCAGCGTTGAAGGCCTAACCGGCAACGGGGCCATCCGCGAAGACCTCCAAGCCGGCGGCTGCGTAGCAGCCGGATGCCAACCTACCGAAGACAATTCCGCTTGGTACAAATGGACCTGCGACCAGTCCGGAACCCTAAGTTTTACCGTCACGCCGCTAGGTGCTGCCGTCAATGAAGACATCGACTTTGCCGTCTACGAACTGCCCAACGGCGTAGACGATTGCTCCGGCCGCCTAACCCTCCGCTGTATGTACTCCGGAGAAACCAACGGACAGCCCGACGCAGCCAACCTACCCTGCCTAGGCGCTACCGGCCTCAGCCTCACCGACAACGACCTCTCCGAGAGCTGCGGCTGCCAAGCCGGTAACAACAACTTCGCCGCCGCCATAGACATGGTTTCTGGGCGGAGCTACGCCGTCGTGATCTTCAACTTCTCCGCCTCCGGCGATGGCTTTGATATGGAGTTCGGCGGCACGGGAACCTTCCTCGGCCCACAACCAGCGTTCACCTTCTCCGACAGCGAAGTCTGCGTCGGGGAAGCCCTAACCTTTCAAGACCAGTCTACCTCCGTTGATGCCATCGTTAGCCGGGAGTGGAACTTTGGCCCAACGGCCAATCCGCAAAACGCCAGCGGCCCTGGGCCCCACGCCGTCGTTTTCGGCGAAGCAGGCACCCCAGCCGTAGAGCTCATCATCACCACCAGCCGAGATTGCCGCGAAATCCTAAACCAGCAGGAAGTGAACGTTGTCTGCTGCGAAGGCCAATTTACCGGCGCAGCAACAACCAGCGATGTGCTTTGCCCCAACGACTCCTCCGGCGTCATCAACCTAAGCGCAACCAGTAGCTTCTCCCCCACTACCCTCACCTACGACTGGAACAACGGCGAAACAACCGAAGACCTCAGCGGCCTCGGAACGGGAGACTACACCGTCACGGTCAGCGATGAGTCTGGCTGCGAAGACGTATTCACCTTCAGCATCGATGGGCCGGAGGCCTTCGTTTTTGACACCATGATTACGATGCCTTCCTGTGCGGGCGGGCTAGACGGTGCGCTGACGTTTACTACTTCCAGCGGCGGCCTTGCGCCCTACGAGTACAGCCTCAACGGCGGAGCTTTCGGGACGGCCAACAACACCATCAGCAGCATCGGCGTCTCCACCGTCAACGTCCGGGTGCGCGACGGCAACGACTGCCTTGTGGAGCAAGACATCTTCGTGGATGAGCTCCAACTCGGTCTGGTACAAGGCGTAGAGGTCTTCACCGAGCCGGTTTGCGCAGGCGATGCCAACGGCAGCCTCCAGATTGAGCTGGCCAACGGCCAGCCTGCCTTCCGCTACGATTTTGGCCTAGGCGATGGTTTCCAGAACAGCAACGTCCGCAATGGCCTTGGGGCGGGTACCTACAACGTCACTGCCATTGATGCCGACGGTTGCACGGGGATATTCCAAGTCGAGCTTACAGAGCCTCCCGCCATTACCCTAACAGCTCAGGGCACCGGAAGCACCTGCTTCGGTACCGACGATGGGCAAATCATCGTCCTCTCCGGCGGTGGCCGCCCCGGCTACAGCTACACGGTCAATGGGCAAGCAGCTACGGACACTGTGCAAACCGGCCTCTTACCCGGCAGCTACACTGTTCAGCTTACCGACCAAAACGGCTGTGTCCGCTCCGTCACCGAGGTGCTCACCGAGCCCGACGAGATATTCCCCGTCTTGCTGGAAGAGAACGACCTTACGTGCTTCAACGAAGCAACCGGTTCCTTCCGCCTCACCGCTTCGGGCGGAACGCCGGGGTACACCTACGCAACGGACAGCTTGGTCTTCCAGACCGACTCCCTGCTGGCCAACCTCTTGGCCGGAGACTACACCCTCTACGTCATGGACGCCAACGGCTGTTTAGATTCCCTGACCGGCTCCCTGACCCAACCCCGGGAGTTCATCGTTAACCCAGGCGGAGATACCCAGATATTCCTTGGCTTCGACACCTTGCTGCGAGCGGTGAGCAACTACAGCCCCGTTACTTACGAATGGGGTCCGGATGCCTTCGAATGCGTCAACCCCGAGTGTTCCATCATCCGTGCGGGGCCGGTAACGACAACTTTGTACACAGTGGTAGGCACCAACCCTGCGGGCTGTACCGACACGGTTTCGGTAGAGCTTCGCGTAATTGAAGACCTGCCGCTTTACGTCCCCAATGCCTTCAGCCCGAACGGAGACGGGGCCAACGATGGCTTCACCATCTTCGGCGGCCGGGCGGTACAGGAGATCGAGTACCTCCGCATTTTTGACCGCTGGGGCGGGCTGCAGTTCGAGAACACCAACTTCATGGCCAACGAGCCCAGCCTCGGTTGGGATGGGCGCGTGGATGGCAAGCCCGTCAACCCGGCGGTCTTTGTTTGGTCGGCTTCCGTGCGGTTCATCAACGGAACGGTGCAGGAGTATTCTGGGGATGTGACGGTGATTAGGTAGGGCGCGCCCACAAAGCGTAAAGACTGGGTTGAGGGCCTCTGGCCTACGGAATATACATAAGTTTACGAAGGTTCGTTGAGTGCCAAAACCCCCTCCCTAAATCCCTCCCCACGGGGGAGGGACTTGTGAAAACGCAATGCGTTTTTGAGGCAAAGTTGGTCGTAACTACCCAAGTTCGTCTCTAAATGAT
>CALEDI010000267.1 GCA_937949535.1 uncultured Lewinella sp.
CATATTTTACGCAAGCAGAAAGACATTAATGCGGTCTTGCGGTCTGTCGCTAAGGCAAAATAAATCTTGAAAGTTCCCCGCAAGTTATATCTTGCGGTATGCGTATTTCTCCTGCTCTCCGTCGTGTATCCATTTTATTTATACTGCTGGCCGTACTGGTTTTTGCGGCTTTCTTATGGTTCAAGCCCTTGCTCAATATCGGTACGGGCTATGCCGCCAAGCATGCCTGTAGCTGTCATTTTCTGCAAGGGAGAGAGCTGGAGGAAATCAGTAAGCACGACCTTAATTTTTCCGTACTGGGCATGGTTGGCTTGGAGGCTACAGACAATGAAGTTCGGGGTTCTTTCCTTGGCTTAACAGACCGGCGGGCAGTGTACCGCGAAGGAGTAGGCTGCACGCTCATCAACGACGAAGACAAGCCGCTGGCAGAGGTCTTGGGCGCGGCCGCAGGTGCAAAGAAAGTTAAAGGAGCAGTGGTAGAAGGCCCCGCCTCCCTCGCTAAAGCGATGGACTTCGGCATGGCCCCCGTCCCCGGCGGCGGAGCCCGAGGGTTGGTCGTCATGCAAGATGGCAAAGTCATCGCCGAACGCTACGCCGACGGCTACGACCAGAACACGCCCCTCCTCGGCTGGTCAATGACGAAGACCCTCACCGCCCTCACGCTCGGCAATACAATAAAGACCCTGCTCGCTCCCGGAGCTTCTGCGGATAAAGTAGTTACACTTAAGGGCCTTTTCCCTAGCGTATGGACCGACTCCGCCCGCCAGCAGATCACCCTAGCCGACCTCCTCCACATGAACTCCGGCCTGTCATGGAACGAAGGCTACGGCAACCTCTCCGACGCGACGATCATGCTCCATGAGATGCCCGACATGGCCTTTTATGCGGCCTCTGCACCTGCGGCCGCGCCCCGAAACACCACTTGGAACTACTCCAGCGGATCCACCAACATCCTAGCCCAATTCATCAACCAACCATCAAGAGTAGGAACCTTCGCGGAGCAGTACCGCAAACTCTTCAAAGACGTTGCCCCTAGCCTCCTCATCGAACCGAGCCAAGCGGGCCTCCCCGTAGGCAGCTCCTACGGCTGGGCAACCGCCCGCGACTGGGCGAACCTCGGCCAGTTCATGCTCCAAGACGGCATCTGGAACGGCGACACCTTACTCCCGCCTGGCTGGGTCGACTACCTCCGCCAACCCGCCGCTGGTTCAGAAGGCGTCTACGGCGCACACACTTGGCTTCCCGGCCCAGATATGCCATCTCTACCCAAAGACGCCTACATGATGCGCGGCTTTCAAGACCAGCGCGTGTTCGTCATTCCCTCCCACCGAATGGTCATTGCCCGGCTAGGGCATGGGGTAGACCAAAGTACGGATTTTGAGGGCTTGGTTACCTTGGCACTTCAATCCCGCGCAAAATCTCCGCAATAACATCCTTAGCGCCGAAGCCTTCCATCTCCCGCTCTGGGGTCAGGATGATGCGGTGGTTGAGGACGGGATAGGCGACCTGCTGGATGTCGTCTGGCGTGACGAAGTCGCGGCCTGCGAGGGCCGCCACCGCTTTAGACAAGCGCAGAATCGCGAGCGAAGCACGAGGGCTGGCACCGAGGTAGAGGTCTGGGTGTGTCCGGGTACGGTGAACGAGGCCTGCGATGTAATCAAGCAGTTCGTTACGGATGAAGACCTTCTCGATCAGCGCGGCGTATTTGGCGATCAGTGCTTTAGTAAAGACGGGCTTCACTTCTTCCTGCTGCGTCTGACGGAAGTCGCTCCGGAAACGGTAGAGGATTTCCTTTTCCTCCTCCATATCTGGGTAATCAATGATGATCCGGACGAGGAAACGGTCTAGCTGCGCCTCGGGCAAGCGGTAGGTACCTTCCTGCTCGATGGGGTTTTGGGTAGCGATGACGAAGAAGGGGTCTTCCATCGTGTAGGTCGTACCGTCAGCCGTGATCTGTTGTTCGGCCATCACCTCGAAGAGGGCGGCCTGGGTTTTGGCTGGTGCGCGGTTGATCTCGTCGATCAGGACGATGTTGGAGAAGACCGGCCCTTTGGTGAACTGGAACTTGGAGTCGCCCATGTTGAAGACCGTCGTTCCCGTCACGTCGCTCGGCATCAGGTCTGGGGTAAACTGGATGCGGGAATAGTCGGCCGCAACGGTTTTGGCCAGCAGCTTAGCGATCATCGTTTTGGCGATGCCGGGAACGCCTTCTACCAGTACGTGCCCTCCGGCAAGTAAGGAGGCGATGAGCAGGTCAATGAATTCTTTTTGCCCAACGACCAGCTTACCGATTTCGGTACGGACAGCGATGGCGGCTTGGTGCAGTTCGTCTAAGTCGATGCGGTCTGCGGGCGCCATCGTGTGGGCTGCGTCGTCTTCGGGGGTGATGTCGTCGGGGATGAGTTCTCCGAGAGAGTCATCTAGGGGCGTTTCGTAGCCTTCCGGAGGGGTTAGGTCTTGAGGCTGGTCGGGAGTTTCTTCTTCTGGGAGCATGTTTTCTTGGGGTGTGGGGGGTGTGTGCGTGGTGTGTGAAGGTAAGAATCGCTGCGCGATTAGAGGAGATAACCCCGGACTGCGTCTGGGATTATCCGGCGGGCTCCTCGGACTACGTCCGAGGTTATCCGAAGGGGAATCGCTACGCGATAGCTACCGCCCCGGACTGCGTCTGGGGGGAGGATGTGTAATCTGCCTATAAATCAGCCCGCCAATTATCATCAAAACGCGCAGCGTTTTTATAAGCCCCTCCCCCGTGGGGAGGGGTTTGGGGAGGGGGTTTATGCGCGGAGACAATACATTACAGATTACACAACCTAC
>CALEDI010000268.1 GCA_937949535.1 uncultured Lewinella sp.
CACCCTAGGAATTACGAGTTCTTTACGTGGCGAAAAAGTTCGCCTGTCGAGTTGGGCGGCAGAGTTCATCGGAAGTGTAAAATTACGGGCCTAACTGTTTTTGTAAACTTGTGTATATTCCGTAGGCCGGAGGCGCTCAACCCAAGGCGAATTTACTAGGAAACGGCGAACTCTCTGGTCAAAGAGCAATGCTCCAACCTTCCCTGCACCTGCGGCCGCGCCCAAAAAGCACAAAAAAAATTGGAGCGCAAGGCTATCCCTCACGCTCCAATCAATCAACATATCAGCCTGAAGGCCGGGCAACCTTATCGCTCGCCAGCACCAATCATGTACGGCGCACCGGCTGCCCGAAGCTGCTTGCGCAACTCCGGCAACTTAGCCGCCAAGGCCTCGATCTTCGGCATGATCTCCATCACCATGTCTTTCGCAATACCGAGGCTCCGCTCCATGTTTGGCGTTGGGCCGTAGGTAGTAGAAAGGCCACGGTAACCGGCGAAGAATTGATCGCCTACGGTGGGCGGAGCTTTCTCGCCCACTTCATCGCGGGCGGGGCTGCCTTCCATCATCCGGCGGAGAGTACGGACCTCGTCTTGCAAGGCATAAATGGCCTCGTTCAGCTCGCCGGGGGCGATGGCAGAACGCTCCAAGGCGGTTTCCATAGACTTGGCGTGCTTTTCGAGGTCTCCCAGTTTCTCCTGACCTTCGGCCATCATGTCTTGTACTTCCTTGACTTTGGCGCGGTAAGCAACCAAAGTAGCCGCGTCGGCTCCTTCGATGGTTGGCTTGTGCAGCGGCTTCACATTGAAGCTAACCGGGCCGTCTAGCTGGGTTACTTTACCGTTCACTTCCTTGCTCAGCGTGACGGAGTATTTGCCAGGAGGAGCCATTGAGCCGCCACTCCAGCGGCCACCGCCGCCACCCTGACCGGGGCGGACAGCCCAAGTGGAAGGGTAACGCAGGTCCCAAGCAACGCGCTGGATGCCTTTTTTCATCGGCTTGCTGATTTTGCGGACAACGTTGCCGTCGGCATCCATCACCGTGAGCCAAATTTTGGGTTTGCGCTCGTCGTTTTCCGTGTCGAGGGCATCGTAGCCAGCGAAGGTGAGGGGCTTGCCGTCTTTCTTGGCTTCTTTCTCCATTTCCTTGCGGAGGGCTTTCTTACTCTTGAATTCGGTGTTGATGTTGTAGGTGAAGACCGCGCCGAAGTCGGGGTTGTCGGCGGCGTACTTTTGCGCTCCAACGCCGGGGTCGTTGTTGCGGGGCGAGTACCACCAAGCATCACGGACGGAGAAGAGCGCCGCATCGGCGTCTTCCATTTTACCGACGGTCATCTCGCGCATCGGGGCGTAATCGTCCAGTACCCAGAAGCTGCGGCCGAAGCTGGCCCCAACGAGGTCGTTTTCCCGCTTCTGGATGGCGAGGTCGCGGAAGGGGATGGTGGGGCTACCAGCCAGTTTTTTCCAGTCGTTGCCGCTATTCATACTTACGTAGATGCCATTTTCGGTACCGATGAAGAGGAGGCTCTCCGAAACGTGGTCTTGCACCAAACGCCAAACGAGGGTTCCGTAGGGCAGGCTTTCGCCGATGTTGACCCAGTTTTTGCCGCCGTTGGCGGTCATGTACAGGTAGGGCTTAAAGTCGCCTTCTTTGTGGTTGTCCATACAGACGAAGACGCGGTTGGGGTCGAAGCGATCGATCTTGATGTCGTTGACGAAGGCGCGCTCCGGCACACCGGGCAGGTCTCCGACCATCATTTTCGTCCAGCTTTTACCGCCGTCGTAGGTCGCCTGCAGGATGCCATCGTCGGTTCCGGCCCAGATCATGTCCGGGTTGGTTTCGCTTTCGGCTAGGGACGTGATGGTGGAGTAGTTAGACATGGCGTAGATGTCCCACGGGTTGTCCCAGCTCTGGATGCCGCCCATGATGGGCAGCGCGATGCGTTCTTCGTTGCGGGTGAGGTCTCCGGAGATGGGCTCCCAGTCGTCGCCTCGGCTATCAGAGCGCCAAACGCGGTAGCTGGCGAAGTAGAGGCGCTTGGGGTCGTGGTTGGAGACCACGATGGGCGCGTCCCAGTTGAAACGTTCGTGGGGCTCGCCGGCGCGGGCCTGCGGCTGTACCATGACGGGTTCGCCGGTTTTCAGGTCAACGCGGTGGAGGCCGCCCTGCTGGGTTTCGGCGTAGATGATGTCTGGGTTGCCGGGTTCGGTGGCCGACTGGTGACCATCGGCGAAGAGCGTTTTATACCAGTCTCCGTTGCGGATGCCTGCGTCGGAATCGGTCCGGCTAGGGCCGCCGTGGGAGCCATTGTCTTGCGTACCGCCGAAAATGTGGTAGAAGGGCTCGCGGTCATCTACGGCAACTTTATAGTATTGGGTCAGGGGCATATTGTCGATGAAACGCCAGTTTTCGGCGAGGTCGTAGCTTTCGTATACCCCGGCGTCGGTACCTACGAGGAGGTAATTAGGGTCGTCTTTTCGGAAGACGAGGGCGTGGTTGTCGGAGTGCTTACGGACTTCCTTCATGCGGCGGAAGTTCTTGCCACCGTCGTCGGAGACCTGTACGCGAACGTCCATCAAGTACAGGCGGTCAAAAGCGTGGGGGCTGGCGTAAAGCTCTTGGTAGTAGTGGGGGCCGGTACCGCCAGATACGGCGTCAGACATTTTGCTCCAGCTAGAGCCTTGGTTGGAGGAGCGGTAAACGCCGCCTTTGCGGCGGTCTAGCGTGATGGCAGCATAGACTACGTCGGGGTTTTGCGGGCTGATGGCGAGGCCGATTTTGCCGAGGTTGGAACGAGGAATGCCGGAGGTGAGTTTTTCCCACGTCTCGCCGCCGTCGCGGCTGCGGTGGATGCCGGAGCCGGGCCCGCCGCCGAGGTAGGCGGCTACGGTGCGGTGGCGATCCCAGGTAGCGGCGTAGAGCAGGTCGGGGTTGCGGGGGTCGATGAGGAGGTCGGTTGCGCCGGTCCATTCATCGTTGCCGAGGGTTTTCTTCCAGTTCTTACCGCCGTCGGTAGTTTTGTAGAGGCCCCGGTCTCCGCCTTTGCTCCAGAGCGGCCCCTGAACGGCTACCCAAACTACGTCGCTGTTGTCTGGGTGAATGATGATCTTGGAGATGTGCTCGGAGTTGGGGAGGCCCATGTTTTTCCAGCTTGCGCCCGCGTCGTCGGAGCGGTAGATGCCATCGCCCCAGGCGATGTGGCGGCCGCCGACGTTCTCGCCCGTGCCGACCCAAACGGTAGCGGGGTTGCGCTCGTCAATCGTGATGCAGCCGATGGCGAAAGACTTCTGGTTGTCGAAGATCGGCTTCCAAGTGATGCCGGCGTTTTTGGTCTTCCAGAGGCCGCCAGAGGCGGCGCCTACATACCAAGTGTTCTCGTGTTTGGGGTGTACGGCAATGTCGGCAATACGGCCGGAGACGAAGGCTGGGCCAACGTTGCGGAGTTTGAAACCGCCAAGGGTTTCGGGGGTGTCCTTTTTGTCTTGCGCCGCCAGCGGTAAGGCGAGCAACAAGACGAGGAGAGATAGTAATGTTCTCATGAATGTGTTTTGGTTTTAATCTAAGGGATGGGAAATAAATAAAGTTACAGTTCTTGGCCTGGCGATTTTGTTCCAGTTTTCTCCAAAAATTCTTTGCATAGCCTAAGCTACGGAAATAATTTTTGGTGGAAACTGGGGCAAAATAAGACGGCCAAGAACGT
>CALEDI010000269.1 GCA_937949535.1 uncultured Lewinella sp.
TTTTAGCCTAACCTTAACAAGCCCCATACATCCATCCGCGAGAGATTGGCGTTCCTTTAAGCGTAACAAAAACACATCTTCGTTATGCGCAACATTTACGCCTTTTTCCTCTTAGCCGCCTTACTGTTTACCGCCGTACCAGCTCAGGCCCAGTTCGGGAAACTACTGAAACAAGCCTCCGATAAAGCCGATGCGGTACTTAGCGGCAAAAACCCACTCTCTGAAGAAGAAGTCGGCAAAGGGCTGAAAGAGGCCCTAAACCAAGGCGTAGAAAAAGCCGTCACTTCGCTATCTGCCGAAGACGGTTATTACCAGAGCCCTTACAAAATCTTCTTGCCGGAGGAAGCGCAGGCTGTAATAGAGAAACTCTCTATGATTCCTAGTTTCAGCAACCTAGAACAAGACCTAACCGAGCGCATCAACAAAGCAGCCGAGTTGGCAGCTACCAAAGCTAGCCCCATCTTCGTTGATGCAATCAAAGGCCTGACCATCAAAGACGCCATGGGGTTGCTCCTCGGCGAGCAAGACGCGGCTACCCGTTACTTAGAAGGCAGTACCTCTCTGCCTTTAACCAATGAGTTCCAGCCCATCATCCGTAACAGCCTAGACGAGGTGAACGCTAACGAAATTTGGCACAAAGCGGTGACTGCTTACAACAAGTTACCTTTTGTGAAAAAGACCAATCCAGAGCTAGATGCTTACGTCACTGAACGCGCACTCAACGGATTGTTTGGCTTGGTTGAAGTAAAGGAAACAGAATTGCGTCAGAACCCTGCCTTGCGGAATACCGATTTGTTAAGACGTGTATTTGAACGCCAAGATAAGCAGTAAAAAGTGGCTCAGCGGGCAACATAACTGGATGAAAGTCAATACTTAACATTCAGTTAACGTTGGCTATTGGATAGATTTAGACCTTTGCGGCGAGAAAAGCGGTGTATCTCACTGTGCACCGAGGTTTAATCAACTAATCCAAATTTATCCGCATGAGGATCTTTACCAAATTATTTACCGTAGCACTACTGCTGGCAGCGTCTCTAACCGTGTCTGCCCAGGGTGTTACCACTGCTTCCGTTTTCGGTAAGCTTACTGACGAAAAGTCTGGAGAAGCGCTGATCGGCGCTACCGTCCAGGCCGTCCACACTCCGTCTGGTACCAGCTACGGCAACGTTACTGACCTCGACGGCTTCTTCCGCCTTCCCGGTATGCGCGTTGGTGGCCCCTACATCATTACCGCTACCTACGTTGGCTACGAGCCCATCGTACAAGACGGTGTCTACCTTCAGCTTGGCCAGGCGTTCCAGTTTAGCAAGAAGATGGGTACTGATGCTGTAGAGCTGGTTGGTGTTGAGGTTGTTTCTAGCCGCTCCGACATCTTCAACGGTGAGAAGACCGGTCAGGAAACCAACGTTGGCGAAGAAGCCATCAATGCGCTTCCTACCGTTAGCCGCTCCATCGGTGATTTCACCCGCCTTACACCACAGTCTACTACTACTGAAGGTAACGACGGTCTTGAACTCAGCTTCGGTGGTATCAACAACCGTTACAACGCCATCTTCATTGATGGTGCGGTATCCAACGATGTATTCGGCCTTTCTGGTTCTGGTACAAACGGTGGCCAGACGGGTGTTTCTCCCATCTCTGTAGACGCCATTGAGTCTTTCCAGATCAACCTCGCTCCTTACGACGTAACCCAGGGTGGTTTCGCTGGTGCTTCCATCAACGCCATCACACGCTCCGGCTCTAACAACACCGAAGCTTCTGTTTACGGTTTCTACCGCAACCAGAGCCTGCTCCGTAAAGAGCTAGATGGTGCTGAGATCGACGATTTCTCCGCCTACACCGCTGGTTTCCGCTTGGGTGGTGCTATCGTAAAAGATAAGCTGTTCTACTTCGTAAACTACGAGCGCCAAGACGAAACAACTCCTCGCCCCTTCAACCCCGACAACTACGTCGGTGATGCTACTACCGCAGACATCAACCAACTGGTTAGCTTCCTCGGTAGCGAGTACGGTTACGACCCCGGCACTTACATCGACAACGAGCAGTTCCTCGTTTCCAACAAGCTCAACGCTAAGTTCGACTACAACCTCAACGACAAGAACAAGCTCTCTCTCCGCCTGAGCTACGTTGGTGCAGACAACCTCGAAGGTGTACAGTCTAACAACAACAACATCAACTTCTTGAACGGCTCCGAGCGTTTCGTTGCCGACACCTACGGTGCGGCCCTAGAAGTAAACACCATCATTGGCGCTAACATGAGCAACAACTTCATCCTTGGTGTTACCCTTCAGCGCGACGACCGTGACCCGAACGGTCAGGATTTCCCCTACGTACAAATCGAGGATGGATCTGGTAACCTCACTTTCGGTTCTGAGCGTTTCTCTACCGCTAACCTCCTGAACCAGGACGTAATTACCCTGACCAACAACTTCGAAATCTTCAAGGGTAAGCACACCTACACGATCGGTGCTAACCTCGAGCTTTACAAGACAGACAACCTCTTCTTGGCCTACAACTACGGCCAGTACGCATTTGACGACCTCGAGACTTTCCTCGCTGGTGGCAACGCTTCTTTCTTCCAGCGCGTTTACTCACTTCGTGACAACGTTTCCGGTGACGACTCTCAAGCGGTCGCTAGCTTCGGTGCCGGTCAGGCAGGTCTTTACTTCCAGGATCGCATCCAGGTAGCCGATAACTTCAGCCTTACTGCTGGTCTTCGTTTTGACCTTCCGTTCTACGACGACACCCCGACCAACCCAGACCTGAACGACAACTTCTTGAGCCAAATCGAAGCTGAGTACGACATCCGTGGTGCGCAGTCCGGTTCGTTCATCAAGCCGAACCTACTCATCAGCCCTCGTGTTGGTTTCAACTGGGACATCCTCGGCGACAAGACGACCCAGGCCCGTGGTGGTGCCGGTATCTTCACTAGCCGCTCTCCTCTCGTTTGGGTTGGTGGTGCGTTCAACAACTACGGCCTCAACGCTGGCTACACCCGTTCTTTCAGCACGCCTTTCGTAGCTGACATCAACAACCAGCTTCCTGGCGCTGTAGACCTCAACAACGTAACGCCAAGTGGCGCGATTGACCTCTTCGCGGAAGACTTCAAACTGCCTCAGGTACTCAAGATGTCCCTCGCTGTTGACCGTAAACTCCCTTACGGTTTCATCGGTACACTCGACGTACTTTACAATAAGACGCTCCAGAACGTAGCCTACCAGAACCTCAACATCGGTGCACCTACCGACCAGCTCGACGGCCCAGACAACCGCAACTACTTCGGTAACGGAGACGATGCGCCTGTTGCCGGTGGTGACTCTTACGGTCGTGTAGTTCTTGGTTACAACACGCAGGAAGGCTACGGTTACAACCTGACCGCCAGCCTCAAGCGCCCGTTCTCTAATGGTCTTTTCGTACAAGCGAGCTACTCTTACGGAGACGCTTACTCTGTATTCGACGGTACCAGCTCACAGAACTCCAGCCAGTGGCGTGGTCTTCACAACGTGAACGGCCGTAACATCGATCAGCAGCTTTACCGCTCCAACTTCTCTGCCGGTAGCCGTTTCCTCGGTATAGTCAGCAAGCGTTTTGCGTACGGTGCGTCTAAGAACCTCGCAACAACGATCACCCTCGTAAGCGAAACCATCCAGGGTAACTCTTACTCTTTGATCTACAACGACAATGGTAACCTCACCGGCCGCACCGACAGCCGCGAGCGTAGCTTGATCTACATCCCTGCCAACACCAGCGAGATGAACTTTGTAGATGAGACCTTCAGCGGAGTTGATTACACCGCTGCTCAGCAGGCAGAGGCTTTCGAAGCTTTCCTCAGCACCAACGACTACACCAGCAGCCGCCGGGGCCAGTACGCAGAGCGTAACGGCGACCGTGGCCCGTGGTCTACCGTTATTGACCTCAAATTTGTACAAGACATTCCACTGGCTGGTAAGAACCGCCTCCAGTTGACGTTCGACGCACTGAACTTCACCAACTTGCTCAACGAAGCATGGGGTAAGCGCCAGTTCCTGTTCAGCGACTACCAAGTTGTAAACTTCGAAGGTTTCGAAGACGGTACGCTTACGCCAACGTTCTCTTTCAACCCAGCACTCCTGAACGAAGACAACGAGCTTGCGCCATTACTCGACGACACCGGCATCCAGTCTAGCCGTTTCCAGGGCCAAGTTGGTATCCGTTACATCTTTGAGTAATTCTTAGATAGCATAAGCCTAAGGGCCAAATGCGAAAAGCCCCCGTTCACAGGTTGTGAGCGGGGGCTTCTTTTTTTGAATAGCTTGAAGCGCAGGTTTATGTGGCGCGCACGCAGGATGCAAAGAAGGATCGCTGATTGGGGCGGATTACGCGGATGAACGCAGATTTTGCAGTCCTAATAATCCGTGTCGATCCGTGTAATCCGTTAAAATCCGCGATCCCGTTGGTCTAAAAGCTCATCTCCGTCTCCAGCCCCGGCCACTGCATGTTCAGGCCTTCAAGGGCATTGACGACGATTTCGGTCATCACATAATCTCGGTACCAGCGTTGGTCTACGCCGACTACGTGCCAAGGGATTTCGCTGCGGCTGAGTACATCTTCGTAGGCGGCGCGGTATTTGTCCCAGTGTTCGCGTTCTTTCCAGTCGCCGTCGTTGTGTTTATAGTGCTTGTCGGCTTCGTTGACGCGCTCCATGAGTTCCTCTGTCTGCTGGTCGAAGCTAAGGTGGAGGTAGAATTTGAGGATGACGGTATTGTTGTCGTAGCTCAGCAGCTTCTCGAAGGCGTTGATGCTTTCGATGCGGCGGTCTACGCGCTCTTCGTCGATCCACCCGTGGACGCGCTGTATTAGGACGTCCTCGTAGTGGCTGCGGTTGAAGATGACCATTTCACCCTTGGCAGGTGCTTCTTTATGGATGCGCCAGAGGAAGTCGTGGGCGAATTCGAGGTCAGTCGGTTTTTTCCAGCCTACGGCGCGAAGGCCGAAGGGCATACATTCGCCGAATACGTTGCGCATCGCGCCGTCTTTCCCGCTCGCGTCCATGCCTTGCAGAATGACCAAGACGGAATGCTTGCCTTCCGCAACGAGTTGTTGGTGGAGTTCGGCGATGCGCTTAGCGCGTTTTCGGGTGATTTTGCGGGCCTCGTCTTTGTCGAGGTCGTCGGGGGCGGTGGTGGGTATTTTGCTGAGGTTCATGGGAGGTTGCAGGTTACAGGTTGCAGGTTGCAAGTTGCAGGTTGCAAGTTGCAGGTTGCAAGTTACAGGTTGCAAGTTACAGGTTGCAGGTTGCAGGTTACAGGTTGCAAGTTACAGGTTGCAGGTTACAGGTTGCAGGTTGGGGCAAGGTAACACTCTGCCGCACAACCTGCAACTTGCAACTTGCAACTTGCCTAATACTTCTTCTTTGATATCTTATTGTAAGTAATCTGCCTCTGCGCCTTAGACTTGAAGCGGTTTACGCCCTCTACCCGAAGTTTTTCGTGCTTTGTTTTGCGGCCTTGTACGCGCGCGCGCCAGCGTTTCCAGCTGTTGAGTTTGAGTTCTTGCTTCATCAGCTTAATGACGTCGGCCTCTGCGAGGCCGAACTGAAATTCGATGGCCTCAAAGGTTGTCCGGTCTTCCCAGGCCATAGCGATTACACGGTCTATTTCTTCGGGGGTTAATGGCTTTTCCATTACGGTTCAATGAAATTCGAGGACTTTTGTTTCAGAAATCAGAACGTATCTATCACCAGACTCGACAGGCGAACTTTTTCGCCATGTACAAGAAACAATAGCTCAGTAGGACTCACGATATTTATACGAAGGCTGAATCTTTACTGTGCCCTATGGGCGAAAAAGGATTCGACTGGCGAGTTTGATAGAACTACCGCACTACCCCCAAACCGCAAACACCAAATAAACCCCAAAAAACACCACCCAAGTTCCTTGGTAGAAGCGCGCGATGGAGGCCTGGTCTTCCAGATCTAGGCGGGAGGCAACGAAGCGATAGCCCATAAGCAAAGCCGCCAACCCAACGCCTAGGAACACCCACCCCACCCAGAAAGCATAGGCTGCGGCGAGGAATAAAGTTGCCGTCAGGAGTAAACCACCTCGGCTGTAGACCCACTCGCGGTTGCGGACGAGGGTGAGGGTTTTGATGCCGAACTTTGCGTCGCCCTCGGTATCGGGGAGGTCCTTGAACCAAGCAATGATGATACCGAAAACGAAGATTACTCCGGTCAGCAGCCAAACCGTTCCTTGCACCTGCGGCCCCGCCCCTAAAGCTGTCCGAAAGTGGAGGTAAAGCAATAAATTCACGATCAAACCCCGCACCACGATGATGCAAAACGCTGCCCAAAAGTGATATTTTTTCAACCTGATTGGCTCTACGCTGTAAGCCGTCCCGATCAGTAAGCTAGACAGCACCGTGGCCGTAAGCCAAGGACGATAAAGCAAACTAGTTGCCACGGCCAACGCCAAACAAACCCCAACAATGATTTTGCCCGTTTGCATCGAGTACGCTCCGCTTGCCAGCGGCAAATATGGCTTATTGATGCGGTCTATTTCCACATCTGTGAGTTGGTTCAGGCCGGTGATGTACACGTTGGCCGCCAAGCAAGAAAATAAACTGACGCCAAAGATCCACCAATCTTGCGCCCCAACGTGCCGCGCGGCCATCAGGTAAAGTGCCAACAACGAAAGCGTGGTACCGATGAGGGTGTGTGCGCGGCCGAAACGTAGGAAGGTTATCATGGGGGTGTGTAGGTTGCAGGTTGCAGGTTGCAAGTTGCAGGTTGTATTACTTCGTTCCGCGCAGTACCCCGTACCGAATGGCGCCCGTACTGAAGCCTTCTTTCATGTACTTCATCGCCCAAGCGCCTTTGATGGTACTCATGCCAGCACTGATGAGACCCGGCCAGTTTCTGGGGTCTAGGCCGGAACTGATGACCGCGCCCCAGAAGGGCTCTACGGCTGCCGACCAGTCGTCGGTTGCGAGGTTGTCGAAGCCTGCCTGGGCGGCAGCGGCCCCGAGCGTAGGCACGCTCACCAAGGGCGGAAGGTGGTAGAGTTCGCATATTTTATCGAGGACTTTCTGGTCGTTGGTGGTCAGCGCGGGCGGTTCTTCCCGATGGCACCAAGTAGCCATCACGAGCTTACCTCCGGGGCGAAGGAGGCGGTAGAATAGGTCCATCAAGGCCTGTTTGTCTTTCATGTGCTCGGCAGATTCCATGCTCCAGATGAGGTCGAACGAGTTGTTGTGCTTTTCCTCAAGGGTGTAGACATCTTGGGCGCGAATGTTTAAGCGGTCGCTTACCCCAGCTTCCTGATTGTAGCGTTCTCCGTTTTGGGCCTGTACGGGGCTGAGCGTGACGCCCAAGCCCGTCGCTTCCGGATGGCGCAACGCCAAATAACGGCTACTGCCCCCTACCCCACAGCCAGCATCCAGAAAAGACCGAACCTGCTCAGGCGCTTGCCCCCAAGCCAACAATTCCTCAATCATATCGATCTGGGCTTGTTTGTGCTCCGTCTTGCGCTTGCCGTCTGGGCCGTAGTAGCCGTGGTGCATTTGCTCGCCCCAAGTGTTTAACCAGAGCGGAGTGGAAGCGTCGTAGAAGTCTTTTATTCTGGTGTTGAGTGTAGACATTCGCTATTTGAGAAAAAATTGGATGAGTAAAAACATGAGCAATCCCCAATTATTGGAATGAATGGCCATATTTGGCAGTATTTGACAAGATTTTTAGCGATCAGCGGACAATATTCAGGCAAAACGGCGCTGAATGCTGCCCGCTGATTGCTTTTTATGCCAGCTATATCAGAGACATACGAGAAAACGCTAGCGATACGGTTCAAACTCCGGGATGACTAATGTTTATCCCCTCACTTTCCTAGCGCCGCCTCGTGAGGCGGTTAACGATGAAGACCGCCGCTACTACTCCAACGGCCGCCAGTGCTACTTTCTGGTGGGCGTTCAGTGGCTCGGGCTCGGCTTCGATGCCGCGCATCGGCGCGGTGACGGAGGCGAGTAGGGCCATCGGGATGAAGATGAAGCCTGCCGCAGAGCCGACAAGTACACGCCCAGCGAGCATCAAACCACGCCCCAGCGTTACGCCTTCGTTACTGACCGCGACCAATTGTTGCTCTTCAGCAACGGCTTCGTAGTGGTTGGGGCTTTTACCGGGTGTTGGTTTGCGGCCGATGATGGCAATGCCGTAGCGTTCGTTGCGCTGCCAGTGGGGGGCAACGTAGGTGTAGTCGATGCGGTCAAAACCGGCTTTTTCCATGTAGCGGAAGTAGTCTTCTTCTGGCGGGAAGAGCATCCACGTATTGGCTGCGAAGCGGCTGATGGGGTTCACGGGCTCTAGCGGGCCAATCATCAGGGCCCAACCTCCGGGTTTGATGACGCGGTAGGCCTCGTTGAGGCCGCGCTGAGGGTCTGGCCAATACTCGATGGAACCAGCAGACACGTAACGATCAAAGGTGTCGTCGTCGAAAGGGATGTTTTCCGCGTCGCCGAGCTGGAACTTGCAGCCCGCCAGCTCAGGCTTCGCCTTAGCGTGGTTCATCTGGTGCGGGCTTTGGTCTATGCAGGTAACGTTGCTGGCGGGAACACGCGCAACAATCCCTTCGGTCGTGAAGCCGGTGCCCGAGCCTACATCAATGACGGTTAGGCCGTCTTCATCGTCCCAGTAACCGATGTCCAGCGCTTTTTCACGCATCCGAGCGGTCCAAAACAGCGGATTGACGAGTTTGTCGTAAAAAATAGAGAGGTAGCGGTAGAACCAGTAAGCTTCGCGCTTGTGTTGCATCAGTCTCATTCGGGGGGTATAAATTTTGTGTGGCGGTAAGTTAGGGAACAGCGTACAGTTTTCTTGCATTGAAGAACGCCTGATGAACAACTTAAAGTACTAAACCGAAAAAGTAACCGACTGGCGCGTTGCCCTTATCTTTGCCTCCAGCACAAATCAGGTTACTGCTTTTGCTGCTAAGCCGTTTTCCCCTTAACCTACTCCACTTTTACATGGACACCGCCGCCACCGTACAAATGCTAAACCTCAAGCTCCCCACCGATCCCCGGTGGGTCAACTTAGCCGAGATGGACCTTGAGGAAATCCTGACCGACCACGCCTACTGCGAGCAGAAAGCGACGACGAGTTGCATAAGCCTCATCCAAGGGTATCCTGACTTTCCGGAGATCGTAGCCGAGGTAGCACCCATCGTTACGGAAGAATGGGGCCACTTCCGGATGGTGTTGCACGAGCTGGAAAAACGCGGCTTGAAGCTGGGCCGCCAGCGTAAAGACGAGTACGTGAACGGCCTGATGAAAGTCATGAAAAAAGGCGGTGGGCGCGAAGCGGCCTTGCTGGAAAAATTGCTGCTTTGCGCGCTCATTGAAGCGCGTAGCTGCGAACGCTTCCGCCTGCTGAGCCTTTACTGTGCAGACGAAGACTTGCGGAAATTCTACCACAAATTCATGGTGGCCGAGGCCGGCCATTACGTACTCTTCATCGAGCTGGCCCGCAAATACTTCGACCGCGAAAAGGTAGACAAGCGTTGGGCGGAGTTTTTGGCCTTCGAGGCAGACTTGTTGGCCAACATGGAGGTGCGCGGAGACCGCATGCACTAACCCTACCCTTCCATGCAAAACCTAACGGCCTCCTTCCGGGAATTTGTTGAACGCGAGCGTTTGTTTGCTAAGACAGACAAGCTTTTGCTAGCCTGTAGCGGCGGGCTAGACAGTACCGTATTGGCTCATTTGCTGCACGCCGAAGGCTACGACTTTGCGGTTGCGCACATGAATTTTCAGCTGCGGGGCGAAGCCTCCGACGGGGATGCCGCTTTTGTGGCAGATTTGGCGCGGACGCTAGGAGCAAAGTTTTTCTCGAAGGCCGTGGACGTTAAAAAAGAAACCCTCGCTGGCGAGAGTACACAGATGACGGCGCGAAGGCTGCGGTATGATTGGTTTTTCAGCCTTCTGAAGGACGGACAAAACTTCGACCGCCTACTCTTGGGGCATCATTTAGACGACAACTTGGAGACAGCGTTGATCAACTTCATCCGAGGTACAGGAATTGTTGGCCTTAGTGGGATGCAGCCTCGCTTTGCCTCCGTCGTGAGGCCGCTCCTCAGTATTTCTAGGCAGGAGCTAAAGGGGTATGCGCAAGCAAATGAAATCGTCTGGCGCGAAGACGCCAGCAATGCTTCCGATGATTACCTGCGCAACCGCGTTCGTCATCACCTAACGCCCGTTTTGCGAGATACCTTCGGTATGACCGACAAAACAATCGCCCGCAACCTACTCAACCTGCGCGGAGCCGAAACATTCTACCACAAAGGCCTTGAAGCAGAACGAGATGAACGACGTACCGTACGCGGCGAAATAGTCCGCTTCTACCGAGAGGGCGAACCATGGTTCGCAACCGAACGAACCTTCCTACACCGCGCCGTGCAGCCCTACTATGGCTTCACGAACGACCAGATCGAACAGCTTTGCACCCTGCCCAACAACAGCTTCATCGACTCCAAAAGCCACCGCGCCTACGTCACCGATGATGCCTGGACCATTGCCCCATTGCCAATGATGAAGCGGACAGCGGGCAAGGTCATCGAAGAAATCCCTTTCCTTCTCGATGAAGACAACCTCTTTGTTTACATCGAGACCATGAAAAAGCCTAGCGCTTTAACAAGTCCTAACGCCCAATACCTAGCCCCTCAAAACCTCCCCTTGCACCTGCGGCCGCGCAAAAAAGGAGACCGCTTCCAACCCCTCGGCATGGGCGGTAAAACCAAAAAGGTGAAAGACTATATGATTGATGAGAAGGTTCCTGTATGGCTCCGCGACCACATTTACCTGCTCACCAACGAGCAAGACGAAATCATGGCCATCCCCGGCTACTGCATCTCGGAAAAATTCAAGGTACTGCCCGAGCATGATGAAGTGTTGAGGATTGTGGTTAAGCCTAGTTAGCGCGCCAGCCACCGCATGATCCCCGCCACCGACATGTACGGCGGGTTGGCGACCCGATAAGCACCAATCACCTCTTCCTCCACCCCTGCCGTACGCAACTCATCCTCGACGAATTTGGTAAAGCCCGGCACCATTTCTTCCTTGCTTTTGCCCGCAGCGGCTTCCTTTTCCACCCACCCGATATAAGCTTCTAACCGCTGGCCCAGCCGCACCAAGTGGCCGTCGTTTGCAGGGACGGGGCCGTAATGAGTAAGGTAAAACGTTGAAGCCCCAAGGCTACCAAGCCGCTCCAACGAAGCGGCCCATTCGGTAGCATTGATGTCTGGCGGCGGCAGCGGCGGCACCACCGGCCCGCCTTTGATCATCACGCCGCCAACGTCTCCGGTAAAGACGACGTCCTCCAACTGCCAAGCAATATGGTGGCTAGCATGGCCGGGGGTGTGGTGAGCCGCCCAGCGTTGCCCCCCGATGCTGAGCTCCTGCCGATCTGCTACGGCCATAATCATAGCTGGCGCTATGGTTTCCATCCGGCCCCAGAGCTGTTCCATGTTGTCTTCGCCGTAGATGCGCGCCGCAGAACCGTACAGCCGAGCGGGGTCAATCATGTGCTTCAGTCCGCGCGGATGGACGTAGACCTTTGCGCCCTGCCGCGCCCACCACCACGCCGCGCCGGCGTGGTCGAAATGGATATGGGTAAGCAATAAAGTATGCACTTGATCTGGGCGAATACCAGCATCCTTCAGCCCCGTCAGCAAGGTCTCATGCGTAGAAAACGGTCCACATTCCACGAGGGTGAAACCGGCCGTATCTTCTACCGCAAAGGCAGCAATGGCGGCTTCTTCGTTCAGGAATTTCAGGTCGATGGTGTGGATTGTTGGCATGGCTAGTAGGAATTGGTTAAAGTAGCTCAATGATAAGGTTTTAAGCCCAATGCAAGATTGGGCACAACACTAAATCAGCAAATTGCTACAAAATATCAAGACCATCACTAGGAAGTTAACGCGCAATGCGCGTATCTTCGCCATAGTTGTAACCGAATTAACGTCAAACCAACACTTATGAACAACGTCGTTTCCCAACGCTTCATAAAATGCCACAACAAGCTTCGGGAAGAAAAGCGTGTTCGTTCTAGCCGGCAATTTGCCCTTTCGCTGGAGTATTTGCCCCAGTCGCTCTCCGAGATATTGAAGGGCCGCCGAGACGTTACCATCGAGCTGCTCCGCAAGGCCATTGCTAAGTACAAAATGAACCCAGTTTACATCATGACCGGCGATGGGCCGATGTTCATGACCGAGGAGACCAACCAGAGCTTCCGCGTCCTTACCACCATCCAAACCCCAAACGATGACGAGTTGATCGTCCACGTTCCTCTACCCGCCCAATCTGTTTACGCTGCCGAGTTGGGCGATCCCTCTTTCGTGCAAGACCTACCGACTTACAGCCTGCCCGACTACAAATACAAAGTTGGGACACACCGCAGTTTCGACGTACCAGGCGACAGCATGGAACCAACCTTATTTGAAGGCGATAAGGTGATTTGTTCGTTTTTGGAGCCGACCCTATGGGCCTCTGGCATCAAAGACAACTACGCTTACATCATCGTTACCCGCAGCGACGTTGTCGTCAGGAGGGTAAAGAACCTCATTGAGGAAAGCAAGGAACTTGAGTTGTTGCCAGACAATACCTTCTACGACTCCTACCGGGTTTCTATGGCAGATTTGCGGGAGATTTGGTACGTCCGCGCGCGCATCACACCTTTCCTACCCTCTCCGCAAAACATCCAGCGGTACGTCCACGACGAGATGCTTGGGTTGAAGGAAACCATCGATAAACAGGGCAAGATGATCAACCGGCTTTCGGCAGCTATTGATCGATTAGGAGCGGGGAAATAGATTTGAGCGCGATCGCAGGGTGCAAAGAAGGTTTTCTAGCTAAGGTCTCCGCAGGATAAAACTCCTCCAAAGGAAGCCGCCTTCCTCCCCGTCGTGTTCCGGCCTGCGGGCAAAGCCCAGTTTTGTGAGCACTCTTTGGCTACCGAAGTTGCCGTCGGCGGCCCTAGCAACGATCTCCTTTAGGCCACCGGAGCTAAAACCATATTCCAACCAGCCTTGACCAGATTCCGTAGCGTATCCCCTACCCCAATGCTCGCGCAGGAAACGAAAACCAAGGTCTACTTCCTCGTTCTCAACCTCTCGCAGGCCGCACCAACCGAGGAACAGTTGGTCTGATTTCCGGACGACGGCCCAACGGGCAAAAGGCCAAGCCCCAGACTTGTCAATGTAAGCCTCCAGAAATGCCGTAGCCTGCGCTAGGGAGGTATACACCTCGTCTTTGGGCAGGTAACACATCACCTCTGGGTCTCCGTTCAGGGCGAAGACCATCGGCGCGTCAGCTAAGCAAAAAGGGCGGAGTAAAAGCCGGTCGGTTTCGAGGAAATCAACCATCGAGCTTATTCCTTTACCACTTCATACTCCCAAGTGACCTCAACTCCGCCAGCCTTGAGCATCAGACTGACCGAACACATTTTCTCCATGCTCAGGCGGCAAGCGCGTTCGGCTTTCTTCTCATCAATGTCTCCCACGAGGGTGTAAGCGACGTGGATGGCGGTGAAGATGCGCGGCGGTTCGTCTCGGCGCGTACCCGTTACAGCAATGCGGATGTCTTGAAGGTCTTGGCGTTGCTTCTGCAAGAGCATGATCACATCAATACTGGAACAGCCCCCGACGGCAGAAAGCAATACTTGCATTGGGCGCATACCCGCATCTTTACCACCCGTAGCAGGGCCAGCATCGGTCTCGATGGTGCGGCCGTGCTCGTTGGTCGCTTGGAGGTGGAAGGAATCGTCTTGGCGTTGGAGATTTACGGTCATTGGAGGAGGAATTAGCTTTCAGGGTTCAGGAGTTAGCGTTCAGAGGGTAGCATTCAGCGATCAGGGTTCAGGCTACCGCTGTTGTATGGGGCAGCCTGAACCCTGAGTCCTGAATGCTGAATCCTACCTTACAGTCCGAAGGCATCCGCTACCGGTTGGTATACGATCTCGCCTCGGACAACATTGAGGCCTTTCTTAAGTCCGGCGTTGTCTGCACAGGCTTTTTCCCAGCCTTTCTCTGCGATTTGCATGAGGTAGGGGAAGGTTGCGTTGGTGAGGGCGAGGGTTGAGGTGTAAGGTACGGCACCGGGCATATTGGCTACGCAGTAGTGGAGTACGCCGTCTACTACGAAGGTTGGGTCTGCGTGGGTGGTTGGCTTACAGGTTTCGATGCATCCGCCTTGGTCTACGGCTACGTCTACCACAACGGAGCCGTCGCGCATTTCGCCGAGCATTTCGCGGGTGATGAGGTGTGGGGCTTTAGCACCGGGAATTAGAACTGCGCCCACGATGAGGTCTACCGTAGAGAGTTCCTTACGGATGTTGTATTCGTTGGAGAATACGGTACGGACATTGGCCGGTAGGATGTCGTCGAGGTAGCGAAGGCGGTCGAGGTTGATGTCCATGAGAATAACCTGTGCGCCGAGGCCGGCCGCCATCTTGGCGGCCTGAACGCCTACAACTCCTCCGCCGAGAATCATCACCTTGGCTGCTTTCACGCCGGGCACGCCACCGAGGAGGATGCCGAGGCCGCCGTTTGGCTTTTCGAGGTAGTTAGCGCCTTGCTGGATGGACATCCGGCCGGCGACTTCGCTCATCGGTACGAGCAAAGGAAGGCTTCCGTTGGGGGCTTCTACGGTTTCGTAAGCAAGGCAGATGGCCTTGCTCTTTATCATCGCATCGGTCAGCGGGCGCGAGCTGGCGAAGTGGAAGTAGGTGAAAACGAATTGGCCTTCACGGATCAGGTCGTACTCGCTAGCGATGGGTTCTTTGACCTTCACGATGGTCTCCGACTTGGCGTAGACGTCTTCGATGGTAGGCAAGATTTCTGCGCCAGCTTCAGCGTATTCTTCGTCTGGGTAGCCGGAGCCAAGGCCTGCCGTAGATTGAATATAAACCTTATGGCCGCGCTTTACAAGCGCCTGAACTCCGCCGGGGATGAGGGCAACGCGGTTTTCGTTGTTTTTAATTTCTTTGGGGCAACCGATGATCATTGTAGTGGTAGTTTTGGTTAGGTTGAAACGTACTTCGCAGTATGGTTATTTAATTTGCGAAATACCCATTTAAGATACATTGCTCGTATAGCTTTTATTGCATCCTGCGCGCCGCGCCCGAATGAATAATTATATTAAGAAATATATACAAGTGGCTGGATTAACTGCCGGAAACGATAGCTATTTTCCCAAATCCATTAGATTCAATACGGGAAATATTTTTAATGCCATAAAACCGCAAGTCGACAACCTCTTTCCATTGTGGGTTACGAATAGGATCAAAGCGGTAAATTTTGGAGCCACCCGCCATCAGGTAGCTACCGTCGCGCAGGATGGCGAAATCTTCGGACCCGTTGATGCAGGTTGTGATTGTTCGGGGCGGATCGGTAAGGCGGTAAAGGTTTTGTTCCACGATGGTCCAACTGGCCGTTTCCTTGCTCACGTAGGCCAAATTGCCGTTCGGGAGGCGCTTAAAACAGCGGCCAATGTTGTTGGCCAGCGTTCGGGGCCGGTCGGTATCTGCGCTTGCTAATGCAAGCGTATTTGGAGAACCAACAATAAATAGCGCAAGCTGTACGCTGTTCAACCACTCGTAATATCCAATACCATTAATGTATTTAAATACGGGCCGGCCGTTATCTTGTAAATTGGTAGAAAACTCCCATAAACGGAGTACGGTATCTCGGCCAATATATTCCTGACGAATGGCACTAAATTTACGCCCATCGCCCATTCCTTTTGGGCTGTATTCTCCAGATACTGTCCGGGTCATCCGGGTTTGGCTTCTGGTATTCAGGTCGAAGCTAAAAATATCTGGCTGTTGCATTTCCGGCTGCTGCACGGAGAGGAGCAAAACATTACGATCAAGCCAGTAAGGTTGGTTGTTGTAGCCCCGCTGGTTGAAGGCCGTCAGGTACTGCGGCTTCGTGAAGGTGATGGTACTGTCGCCTTCGGCGATGTCAAAAACATAGACCTGGGTACTGGGCAACTGGGCGGAAAGCGTCAGGGAGCAAAGTAGGCAAGCAAAAAGGAAGAACAGGTTGCGCATACGGATTGGTTGGTTAGCGTGCGGGGCGAAGATAGTGGTTACGGCGTTAGTGCGTTAGTCTTTTAATTTTAGAAGATCGTTCATCGTAAAAACGCCCTGTTTCCCCACCAGCCACCGGGCGGCGGTGAGTGCGCCTTTCGCGAAACCTTCGCGGGAATGTGCGGCGTGTTTTAGGCGCAAAGTGTCTACGCTGCTAGAAAGTTCGAGGGTGTGCGTGCCGGGCACGCCAGCTTCACGGACGGAAGTGATCGGGACGGGTATTTTGCCTTCTTTGGGCGCGGCCGCAGGTGCAATGCGGGTTTGCGGAACGTCGGATTTCACCTCAGCCAATGCCCAAGCATCATAAGCTTCAAGTTGGTCCCCTACCCTTTCCGCTAAGGTAATTCCCGTTCCCGAAGGCGCGTCTAGCTTCTGCTCATGGTGGATCTCCTCAATCGTAGCCACGTAGCCACCATACTGGTTCGCTAGCTTCGCCGCCCGCTCCGCTACCGTAAAAAATATGTTCACCCCTATACTGAAGTTGCTCGCCCAAAACAACGCGCCTTCGGCCGCTGCCACCCTTTCCGACACTTTGGGCAACTCCGCCAGCCACCCCGTTGTCCCCACAACAATAGGAACCCCCGCCTCCAGCGCCAACTCAATGTTCGGTATCGCAGACTCCGGGCGGGTAAATTCTATCGCTACATCCGCCGCAGCAAGGTCCGCTGCCGTGATGTCGTTCCGGTTGTCTTCGTCAACAATCAAGACGATTTCGTCTCCGGCGGCTTTCGCCAATCCCTCGATGAAGCGGCCCATTTTACCGTGGCCTATTAGTGCTATTTTCATGGTTCCAATTGGGTTGAGGGCCTCCGGCCCGAACTGTCAAACTAACAACAATACACTTCCAACAATAGAGAAGCTAGAACGATCACGCAGCGACAAGCTTAATCCGAAGGATCGGGCCAGAGGCCCTCAACCCATTACGCCGCCGAGAACATCGTACTTCCCTCCAATTCCGTAAACTTAACCGGCAATACCCCACTGCCCTGCTGTTCGTTGGTGAATACACCGTAGATGGTGTCTACGGCTTCCATCGTGAGCTTGTTGTGGGTAACAATGATGAACTGGCTGTCTTTGGAGAATTTCTTGATGATCTTGTTGAACTTGGCGATGTTCGCATCGTCTAGCGGAGCGTCTACCTCATCGAAGATACAGAAAGGCGCAGGCTTGAGCAGGTAGAGCGCGAAGAGCAGGGCCGTGGCCGTGAGGGTCTTCTCGCCACCAGAGAGCTGGCTAATCGTAGTTGGTCGTTTCCCCTTCGGCTTTGCGATGATCTCGATCTTGGACTCTAACGGAGATTCTGGGGTTTCCAGAATGAGGTCACAGTTGTCGTCTTCAGTAAACAGGCTACGGAATACGTCGATAAAGTGCGTCCGGACGGTCTCGAAGGCGTTCAAGAACTGTACCGTTGCGGTGGTCTCAATCTCCTTGATCGTTTTGATGAGGGTTTCTTTGGCTTCCGTGATGTCGTCGCGTTGTTTGGAGATCGTGTCGTGGCGCTCCTTCATCTCGTCGTAGGCTTCAACGGCCATCGGGTTGATTTCGCCGTAGTTCCCGATGCGGCCGCGCAGGCGGTCTACTTTTACCTCTAGGTCTCCGACGGAGCCGACCCACTCGGGGATTTCCAGCTCTGTAAGCTCCTCCAAACCGAGGTTGAACTCAATCTTGAGCCGCTCCGCCAGCCCGTTGATCTTGAATTTGATGTCGGTGAACTTTTCCTTGAGCTGGTTTACCAACACTTGGCCATCTTGGCGGCGGCGATTCTCGCGGCGGAGGTCGTCTTCCATGCCGTTGATGGCCGTTCGGGCGCTGAAGTAGTCTTGCTCGGCAGCGTTGAGCGTAGTTTGGTATTCCGTACGGTTGGCGTACATCATTTCCAGGTTTTTGGCCTGGAGTTTTTCTTGCTCTTCAAACTGGCGCGACTCTTTTGCTAGCTGGTCCAGTTGTTCTTTGTTGGTCAGGTCTTGGTCGCCAAGTTCCTTTAGGCGATTGCGGCGGAAGTTGATCTCGCGCTCCAAGGTTGCTACTTGGTTCTGCTGCTGGATGAAGCTGATGTTCTGCTGGTTGTAGGCGGCGCTTGCCTCAGAGAGTTGCTCGCTTAGCTGGCGGTAGTTGCCGTCCGTTCCGGCCAGTTGCTCCCGCATCGTTTCTACCTTTTGCTGGCTTGTTCCTAAGTCTCGGACGATGACGGAGTTGGTTTTGGTTATTTCCGTTACCTGCTTGGTTAGGTTGTCGTTCTTTGCCTCCGTTTCCGTGAAGTAGTTCTGGAAGCTGTCTACCCGCGCCCGAAGGCCGGCCCGCTTTTGCTGTAGGCGGCTCAGTTCGCGCTGCTTTTCTTGGATGTCTTTGTCTACGCGCCGCTGGCGGAGTTCGTTGAGGCGGTTGCGCTCGGCGTAGAGGGCTTTTTCTACTTCCCGAACTTCTACCTCAGCCTTCTTGATGGCCTTTTCAAGTTCTTCCAAGTTCTTCTTTCGGCCAATCTTCTTGCCTTCAAACAAGCCCACCGATCCGCCGCTGACGGAGAACGGCCGGCGAATGTAACGCCCGCTCTGGCTCAAGATCGTCACCCCTTCTGGTGGTTGTTCTGGCAGGGCATCTGTTTTCGTAACCAGTACATTGTGCAGCAGATGGTCCAGTAAACGTTGGAAGGGCTTGTCTACTTTCACCACATCGGTCGCCAGTTGGGTTCCGGGGGGTAATAAAGCCGGTCCGCCTTGGTAAGCAGGGATCACGTCGAGCAGGAAGAAGTTTGCTTTACCTTTCTGGCTTTTGCTCAATAAAGAAATCGCCTGTTGGGCCTCCTCCGCATTTGCAACGACGTAGTAATTCAGGAAGTTTTCTAAGTAATTCTCGATAGCTACGCGGTAGTCTTCGTCTACCAACACGAGGTCAGACAGCAACTGCGGGTCTTCCTTCCACTGCTTACTCTGGCTGAGGAAGCGGATGGATTCGGGGAAGCCTTCCAAGCTATCAATCATGCTCTTCGTGAGCTTAAACTCGTTGCGGCGAGCATCTAAACCTCGGTTAATTTTGCTCTGCTCGTTTTGCAACCGGTCTACTGCGTCGGTGGCGGTTTCCATCGCTTCGCGGCGGTCGGTCTCTGCCTGCTCCAGTTTTTCGATGGCTTTCAGTTGCTTTTCCTCCTCGGTTTCCAGTGTTTTCAGGGCGGCTTCTAGGCTTTCCTTTTCGCTTCGGCGGTCGTCCATTTCCCCGGCGTTGCGTTCTATCTGGTATTTGAAGTTTTCAATCTGGTTGGCGTTGATGGCCTTGCGCTTCTCGAATTCAAAAATCTTGCGTTCTTCTTCTTGTTGGGCTTTCAGGCCTTCGTCTAGGCGGCCTTTCAAGGATTCGTGGCCGGCGCGTATCTCTTTGAGCGCTTCTTCGGCGGCGTCTAGGCCGATTTTTCGTTCGGCTTCAACGGCTTTCTCCGTTTCCAGGCGCTTGTCCATATCCTCGATCTGGCTAACGAAGCCTGTGAGTTGGCCGGAGGCCGTGGCAATGTCTTGCTGTAGTTTTTCTGTTTGCCGGCGCACGAAGGTTTTTCGCTGGGCGAGCATCTGCTTCTCGTTTTCGAGCCCTCGGAGTTCGTTTACGAGTTCGTTGAGTTTCTTTTGGCGTTCGCCGAGGAGTTTTTCCTTGTCTACGTGCTTGGCGCGTTCGGCTTCGAGGGAGGCTTCTAGCTTACGGATGGTTACGTCTACGTTGCGGTAGTCGTCTTCGGCTTTGGTGATTTCGCTTTTGAGCTTGCCGTAGTCTTGGCGAAGGGCAGAGACCTTCACTTGGGTCAGTTGTAGGCTTTGCTGCTTGTATTGCTCCTTGATTTCGAGGTAGCGGCGGGCGCGGCGGGCCTGTTTTTCTAAACTTACGAGGTTGTTGTTGATCTCATGGAGTAAGTCCTCGATGCGGTCTAGGTCGCCTTCGGTGTGTTTCAGCTTATTCAGGGTTTCCCGCTTGCGGGCCTTGTATTTGCTGACGCCGGCGGCCTGTTCAAACATCTTCCGGCGGCTGTTGTCTTTGTCGCTCAAGATGTCGTCTACCATCCCGAGTGCGATGATGGCGTAGGAGTTGGAGCCGATGCCTGTGTCTAACAGCAACGAAGTGATGTCTTT
>CALEDI010000270.1 GCA_937949535.1 uncultured Lewinella sp.
GACTTTTGTGCTGGTGGATTTTATTGGCTGGCAAGGCGGTAAAACCGGCGTTTAGCCGTAGCTAAATGAGGATTTTACCAACGCAGCCAGCCGATAAAAGACGCCGCAGAAAAGGCGATGAAATTTAGATTACACTGTACTAGTCGGGCAGCTTTCAAAACGCCACAACCTCGGAAGCAGCCTCTACCACATCCATCACCTGTGGCTTGCCAGCATAGTCTCCGTCGTCTCCGTACGGAGGGCGGTGCAGGGCCGCTGTCAGGGTCTTTACCGCACCGTCTAGGTAGTGGTAACCGCCCTGTACTTCTAGGATCTGTTGGCGGATGAATGCCGAGGTGCCGCCGGGCGCATCTTCGTCTACAATCAGGAGGCGGTTCGTGTGCCGTAGGTGATCAACCAGGCGGTGCTCAACGTCGAACGGCATCAGGGTTTGCACGTCAATTATTTCAGCTTCTATTCCGTTGCTGGCGAGCAATTCGGCTGCTTCAAGACAAATACGAACGCAAGCGCCATAAGTAACGATCGTTAGGTCTTTGCCCGCCCGCAAACATTCTGGTACGCCTAGCGGAACCATAAATTCGGTAAGGTTCTGTGGTATTGTCTCGTGCAAACGGTAACCGTTGAGCACTTCAATTACAATAGCCGGATCATCCCCCCGAAGCAACGTATTGTACATTCCGGCGGCTTGCGTCATGTTGCGCGGCACGCAAAGATGAATCCCCCGCAAGCTGTTGATGAGTGGCGCGAGGTAGCTCCCGCTGTGCCAGATACCTTCCAGCCGGTGGCCCCGCGTCCGGATGATGAGCGGGCAGGCTTGCAAACCGCCGGTGCGCCAACGCAGGGTCGCTACGTCGTCCGTCAGAATGGGTAAGGCGTAGAAGATGTAGTCGAGGTACTGGATTTCAACGATGGGGCGCAAGCCCCGCATCGACATCCCCATCGCCTGGCCTACAATAGACCATTCTCGGATGCCTGTGTCAAAAACACGGTCATCACCAAACTTGAGCTGCAAACCGGCAAACCCTTGGTTTACATCCCCAATTTGGCCTACATCTTCACCGAAAGCATAGAGGTTGGGGTATTCTTCAAGCTTTGCAGAGAAGTACTGTTGTAGTAACTCGTAAGCAGGCACAGTAGGTTGGTCATGTACAAATTGGGCTGGTAATGCGGGCAACCGGACGGGAGATTTAGGCGTCTCGCTTAGTAGGTGAGACCCCATGTCTTCTTTTAGTTCGCTGCGGGCATCGCGAAGCCATGCTTGTAGATCGGGCAGCAGGGGCGTGGTACCGAGTTCCAACCGGAGGCGACGCATTTCATCGATCAACTCAGACACAACCGGCGCATTTAAGCGGCTAATGGCGTCGTGGTATTTCACGTAAAGCCCGTTGGATTGGCCGTTTTGGGGGAAAACGGCGAGTAGGGCATCCCGGTTACCATTTAGGCGGTCGTTCAGCCGGTCCCAGGCGCGCTTGCGGGCGGCCATCACTTCTTTTTTGGCTTGCTTATCAATGGCGTCCAACTCCGCAGCCTCGGCTACGCCGGTAGCGATCATCCAGTGCCGAAACTGTACGAGGCAATCAAATTCTTTTTCCCAAGCCAATCGCTCCTTGCTTTTGTAGCGCTCGTGGCTGCCGCTGGTGCTGTGGCCGTTGGGTTGTGTGAGTTCGGTTACGTGTACTAAGGCGGCGCGGTGGGTGGCGCGGACGCGGGATGCAAGGCGAGGGTAGAGCGCCGTTAGGGCGGGGTAGTCCCAGCCCAGCACTTGATGGATTTCAATACCGCCCGTTTCTCCTTCCTCTTCCTCTAGGCCTCGGAGGGCTTTACTGATGCTCCCTTTCGTTGTTTGCTTCTCAACCGGTACGGATATGCCAAACCCATCATCTACCACGGTCGTAATCATCGGTACCTCAACCACGCCCGCAGCGTTGAGGGTCTCCCAAAATACCCCCTCCGAGGTCGACGCATCACCGATCTCCGTCCAAGAAATTTCGTTGCCGTTGTTGCTGAAACCTTTAGGCAGGTCTTGCCCAGAGCGGTATTTCTTGCTGGCGTAGGCCAAGCCTAGGCCTCGCGCCATTTGCCCTGCGGTTGGGGAGGTCGCGCTACTGATGTTGAAACCCGCTAGGTGGTCTGTCCATTCTCCTTTATGATCTACTGCCGGGGTTGCGTGGTGGCCAACCATTGAGCGGCCAGCACTGAAAGGGTCTGCCTTGGCGTCGGCGTACAACTGAGCAAGAATGTCTTCTACGGAAGCCACTTCAAGCGCCAGCAAAAGCGTATGGCCTCGGTAATAATCCGCGCGCCAGTCTCCGGGCTTTACCGCCCTAGCCATGGCTACTTGGTACAGCTCCTTACCGTCGTCGCTTACCCCAAATTTCGCCCGCCCGGTCAATACATCCCTCCGGATGACGTTGCTGAGTTCCCTGCTTACCCGGCAGATATGGTAGTCTTGTAAGGCCTGGGTTGGCACAATTTCTGGAGCACTTTCGCGGTCAAGAAGCCGTAGTTCGGAGTCTTTGGTTGGCAATGGCTGTGATTTTGTCCGCCGGGCAAGCCAGCAGTTGTAAGGTTGGTGAAACTCAGTTTCACCTTCGGTTTTACGGGGAAACAAGTTTCACTTCTCGTTTCAGGCCCCAAAATTACGAATTTTTCTAAAGCACTGTAGTCCTTTGTATTACGCCAGAAGCTTAAGGAATGTTCACCGAGCCTGCAATATATAAAATCTGCCAACGAGCATAAGGGTTATGGTGCTCGAAACGGTTAATTGTGTGTTGAAATACGCCTTTGTCCGGATTAAATTTCTTTAAGCAAATGCAATTATTATTTAAGTTGTGTTCGGCCAGTGAGTGAGCTTGGCTCCTTTCCGGTCTAACCGGACGTAAGACTGGTAGTGCAACCACTCCCCTAGGTTGAGGTAACGCGCCCTCCCATCAGAGAGGGTAAAATCAATGGGAAGGTGCCGATGGCCAAAAATGAGGAAGTCTAACCTCGGCTCCGAGGCCAGTTTGCGCTCGCTGTAGGCCACCAGCCATTCCCTGTCTGGGCCAAGAAACTCAGCCTCGGGCGGCTGGCTGCTGCGGCTCTTCCCGCTGAAGAAAAAAGCCAACCGCATCGCGAAGTTGGGGTGCAAACGGGCGTAAAGCCACTTCGCCCAACGGGCCGCAAAAAGCCGCTTCAACCGCTTGTAACCATAGTCTCCGGGGCCTAAACCATCACCATGACCAATGAGCAACCGGTGCCCCAGCAGTTCTACCCGGATCGGTTCGTGGTGTACAACTACTCCCAGTTCTCGTTCCAAATAGTCGCCAAACCACATATCATGATTGCCGGTGAAAACATGAATCGGAACTCCCGCATCGGCAATCTCCGCCAGTTTCCCAAAAAAACGGACGTAGCCACGAGGCACCACCTCACCCCATTCAAACCAGAACTCAAACAAATCCCCGACCAAGTAAAACGCCTCGGCGTCCTTCTTCCAGCAGTCCTCCAACCACGCAACAATACGGTCTTCCCGCTCCCGGCTAGAAACACGGGCGGATACACCAAGGTGGAAATCGGATGCAAAATAGATGGCCATGAACGCACAAAGGTACAGTAATACAAAAACGTAACGCTGCCCTAACTACGCATCGCCTCTACCGCATCCATCCTAGCCGCCATCCCCGCCGGGATGGCCCCCGCCAGAATACCGACCACCGCAGACATCAGTACCCCAATAATGGCATACTTCGGGCTGAGGACAATGGAAAAGCTCTCGAAGGACGTATTGATGAGAGACGTAACCCCAATCACGAGCAACAAGCCTATCACACCGCCAATGATACAAAGGATGACGGACTCGGTAAGGAACTCCAGCAGAATCACGAACTGGCGCGCTCCGAGTGCCTTCTTCACCCCAATCAAGCTGGTCCGTTCCTTAACCGACACGAACATGATGTTGGCCACACTGATGGCCCCTACAACCATAGAGAAAAGACCGATGAGGCCGCCAACCGTATTCAACACACCAAAGAAACCACCGATGGAGTCGGCGATCATACTGAGTTGGTTCATCGCAAAAGTATCGTCCTCTCTAGGCCGCAGGCGGCGGGTAGAGCGGAGAATCCCCCGGATGTCGTCCTGAACTTGCTCCAGCGGGAAACCGTCTTTTGCCTTCACGGCGACGGTGCCGCCGAAGCGGTTCCGGTTTTTGAGGTTGATGAAACGCGCTGCGTTGGTGTACGTCACCATGATCGCATCGTCGAAATCAAGCGGGTTGATGAGGTCGCCGCCGGCGGCCTCTAGTACGCCGATCACTTCGTATTTCCGGCCACCCATCTTTACCGTTTTACCTACGGGCTCTAGCGCACCAAATAGCTCTTCGGCGATGGTGAAGCCGAGCAAAACCTTGTCCGACCCGCCGTTGTACTCGGCCGTGCTCCAGTAGCGGCCTTTGCCTACCTCAATGTTGAGCATCCGGTTGAGCTCGTAGGTAGTAACGAAGAGGAAGCCGCCCTCCACCGTATTGCGTTGGTATTTTAGGGTCTTTACGCCGGGGACGGTCCAGTAAGTAACCAGCGAAGCCGTCGGCATCCGTTCCTTCAGTGCTTCATAGTCGTTGTGGTCGGGGTAGGGGCGTTGGAAGTATTCCCACCAGTCGCCACTGTTGTCTTTCCAAGGCCACTTGTCGATGTACACCACGTCGTCGCCGAGTTTGGCGAGGCTGCCCTGAACGCTGTCTTCCAAAGACTCTACGGCGGAGAGCACCCCGATGATGCAGAAGATCCCGATGGAAATACCTAGCAGAGAAAGGAAAGTACGCAGTTTGTTGCCCGTAAGTTGGGCGATGGCTTGGCGAACGCTTTCAGTAAAAACCTTGAGGAAGAGCATGGTAAATGAGTGTTTTCGGTTGGGGGAGTAACGAAATCTCACCCAGAAGACAAATATCGCTCAAGATACGATTTGGGCGCGGCCGCAGGTGCATTGATAGACCAAAGGCAGGGAAAGTTGGACCAACCACTAATTTTCCCCGTTAGCATATCAACATTCTTCCACCCTGAAACCTTACGTATAAAGCGAGTACGGGCCATCTTACAAAATACCCCTACCTTTGCCCGCTGTTTTAAGGCTAACGTTAGAACATCTTCTGGGTTCTTACTTTACCTACCCAGAAAACAAAAATCCACTAGGGAATAAAAACTATCCAAGGGAATGAGGACTAAGCTGTCACAATTCAAATTTGAAATAAACGAGAAACTTATCGCCCGTACGCCCAGTAAGCGGCGGGATGACAGCCGGATGATGGTCGTCAATAGAGCAACCGGGGAAATTGAACACAAGATGTTCACCGACCTGCTTGACTACTACGATGAAGGAGACTCGTTGGTGTTCAACAACACCAAGGTCTTCCCCGCTCGGCTATATGGCCTCAAGGAGAAAACCCAGGCCCGCATCGAAGTCTTCTTGCTGCGCGAACTCAACTCCCAGGCCCGCCTTTGGGACGTACTGGTAGACCCCGCCCGGAAAATCCGTGTAGGCAACAAACTGTACTTCAACGATAAGCGCGGCAACACCAAGCTCGTTGCCGAAGTAGTAGACAACACCACCAGCCGTGGCCGTACTATCCGCTTCCTCTACGATGGCCCCAACGACGAGTTCCTCAAGGAACTACACGGCCTAGGCAACACTCCGCTACCCAAATTGCTGGAGCGCGAAGCCGACGCCCGAGACGCAGACCGCTACCAAACCGTATTCGCCCAAGAAATTGGGGCCGTCGCGGCCCCTACCGCTGGCCTTCACTTTAGCCGCGAAACGCTCATGCGGATGGAGCTCAAAGGCATTAAAAAAGCAGACATCACCCTCCACCTCGGCCTCGGCACCTTCCGCGCCATCGAGGTAGAAGACCTCTCTAAGCACAAGATGGACGCCGAATACTTCCGCGTAGAGCAAGAAGCCTGCGACACCGTAAACGCCACCAAGATCGACGGAGGCAAGATCCTCGCCGTAGGAACAACCTCCGTCCGCGCCTGCGAAAACAGCGTCAGCGCAGAACGCCTACTGGCCCCCAATGAAGGATGGACCAACAAATTCATCTTCCCTCCCTACGAGTTCCACATCCCAGACCACCTGCTCACCAACTTCCACCTCCCCAAGAGCAGCCTCTTCATCACTACCTGCGCCTTCGGCGGCAT
>CALEDI010000271.1 GCA_937949535.1 uncultured Lewinella sp.
GAACAAGCTGCTGCGGAATATGACTAACTCCAAGCCCCCTAACCCCCAAAGGGGGGACTTCCCGTCTCCCATACCTGCCTTGTCTCCCCTCTCCACCGGAGAGGGGTCGGGGGAGAGGTTACGAGCGGAGCGAGCTGCCCCGTCTCCAACGCCTGCCCCGCCCAGTTTCCGCGTAGCGGATTCCCCTCGGATATCCCCGGACGGAGCGCAGCGCAGTCCGGGGTCTTCCGCTCCTGCCCCGCCGAGCTTCCGCGTAGCGGATCCCCCTCGGATCTCCCCGGACGGAGCGCAGCGTAGTCCGGGGGTAGCCCCTCCCATCTTCCAAGACGTAACCCAACAATCCGGCATCTACTCCTCCGCCATCGGTTTCGGCCTCGGCGTAACCGTCGGAGACATCAACGAAGACGGCCTGCCCGACCTCTTCGTGAGCAACGACTACTTCGAGCGCGACTATCTCTACTTCAACCAAGGCGACGGAACCTTCAAAGAAGACCTGGTGGCCCACATGCCGGAGATCAGCAAGGGCAGCATGGGCGCAGACTTCGCCGACCTGAACGGCGACGGATTACCCGAGCTCTTCGTGACCGAAATGCTGCCGCGCACCGAAAAACGCCGCAAGACCAAAGCGGCCTTCGACAACTGGAACCGCTACCAGCTCTACCGCGACGAGGGCTACCACCAGCAGTTTAGCCGCAACGTCTTGCAGCTTAACCGGGGCGACGGACGCTTCAGCGAGATCGGCCGAATGGTAGGGGTGGACGCAACGGACTGGAGCTGGGGCGCACTGCTGTTCGATATGGACAACGACGGCAAGCGCGACATCTTCGTTGCCAACGGGGTAGGGAAAGACCTGCTAGACCAAGACTACATCAACTTCGATGCGAACCCGACGGCGATCCGGAGGATGATAAAAGAGGAAGGGAAGACGATCACGGACTTGATTGATAAAATCCCGAGCGAGCGGCTGGTGAATGGGGTGTTTCAGCAGAGCAAAGAAGGGAGCGGATATTTTGACGACGTCGCAGAAGACTGGGGTTTCGGCACGCCGACCTTCTCCAACGGCGCGGCGTATGGGGACCTGGACAACGACGGCGATCTTGATTTGGTGGTCAACAACATCGACGGCTTGGCAGGAGTTTACCGGAACAACTCGGCTTCCGAGGGCTTCACTTTGCACCTGCGTTCGCGCCAGCAATACAACCCCGATGCGATTGGGGCGCAGGTTTTTACCCGCATCCTTGACCGAGTAGCGTACGCCGAATTGCACCCCATGCGCGGTTTTATGAGCACGGTGGATAAGCGTTTGCACTTCTCTCAGCAACCAGACTCGGTCCTCGTTCGGTGGCCAGACGGAGCTTGGGAAAGTTTCGTGAATCCGGGCAATGAACTGACGCAGGGAACAGGTGTGGCGCGGACGCAGGATGCAGTGAAAGTTATAAAACACAAACCCTACGACCCCGATGATTACGACGGAGCGGAATACATCGGCAACGGCCCTGAAATCATCGTTGAAGACCTGGATTGGCTCGTCCACAAGGAGAATAAATTCAGCGACTTCGACCGCGACCCGCTGCTGTTCATCGGCCTGAGCAACGAGGGCCCAGCCCTCGCCATCAGCAACAACGGAACCGGCTACCTCGGCGGCTCCGCCGGCAGCCCCGGCCAGCTTTTTCGGAACGAAAAAGTAACCGCCACCCTCTTCGCCGAGCAAGCCGGCGAAAACGTTGACGCCATCTGGTTCGACGCCAACGGCGACGGCTACCAAGACCTCTACGTCGTCAACGGAAGCAACGAATTCTCCCAAGCGTCAACGGCCCTGCTCGATAAGCTGTACTTCGGAACCCCAAGCGGAAAACTGACGCTCTCCGAACAATTGCTGCCGCTCAGCAACCGCTTTCATGTCGGCTCCTGCGTCCGGAACATCGACGTTGATGGCGATGGCGACCAAGACCTGTTCATCGGCGGTAGGCTGAAAGCGGGCCTCTACGGCGTACCCGCCGATAGCCACCTGCTGCTCAACGACGGCCAAGGCAACTTCACCGACGCCAAACTCCCCGAACTGCTGAAAATCGGTATGGTCACCGACGCCCGCTGGGCCGAAACCGACGGCGACGCAGGCAAAGAACTCGTCGTCGCCTGCGAGTGGGGACCAATAAAAATACTGCACTTCGACGGCGCAAAAATTGTTGCCGCCGACACCGAAACCCTGCCCGCCGGAACCGGCCTCTGGCGTACCCTAGCGGTCGCAGACTTCGACGGCGACGGCCGCCAAGACATCGCCGCCGGAAACATCGGCACCAACACCAACCTCCACGCCTCCGAGCTGGCTCCGTTGGAGCTACACGTCAACGATTTCGACGGCAACGGGCGGGCCGAACAGCTCATCACCCGCTACGCCGAAGACGACGGATACAGTAAGGCTTACCCCATCATTCTGCGAGACGACCTCGTGAAACAACTGCCCGCCCTACGGAAATCCATCCAGCGCTACGCCGACTACGCCGGTAAAACCTTGGCCGATCTCTTCCCTCAAACCATCCTTGAGCGCTCCGTGATCGGCACGGCCGAAAGCCTACGGAGTTGCATCCTCAGCAATACGGCGGAGGGTTGGAAATGGCGCAGCATGCAAGACGGCGCGAACATCTCCCCCGTCTACGCCATCGCCCATGCAGACATCGACGGCGACGGCGACGTGGATATGCTCACGGCAGGCAACCAAACCGTTGCGAAACCGGAACTTGGCATCAACGCCGCAGACTTCGGCACCCTACACCTCAACCTCGGCGGAGGGAGCTGGGCGGCCCTCGGGCCAGAACAAAACGGCATGGTCCTCGGCGGCGACGTCCGCGCCATCGTACCCAACGGCAAAAACAAATTCTTAGTTGCTCGCTCCAACGGGCGGGTGACAGCACTAACCATTAAACAATGATGAAACAACTGCTTTTATCCTTTGCGGCGGTGGCGATGCTGCTGTTTTGCTCCTGCTCCAACGAACCCGAAGGCACACCCCAAGAACGCTACGAGGCCGCCTTGGCTAAGGGGTTGGCAAGTATGAAACCCTCCAACGACCTCTTCCTCGGCCTCGAACTCGCCGTAACCGACAAGGTGTTTTACGACCGCTGTACCGAACTGAACAAGCAACAACTCATCACGATGGGCTCCGGCGGAAACCGCGTGAACCACGACCTGAGCGATGAGTTGGCCCGCCCCGCAACCCTGACGTTTTACCCCGACTTCAGCAAAGACCGCCCCCGCATCATCAAGGCGATGGATATGGAGATTGTCTACGATGATTGGTCGCCTTGGAATACTGAGGCCCATTCGCCGAAGTTGTTAGCGGACGTGGCCAAGTGGGCGAGGAAGGAATTTGGCACCGACTTTGAGGTCGTAGACCACCCGAAGCACCAGAAAGTGCTCGTTCAGGTGAAGAACAACCGCCGAGCCGCCTTTTGGGTACTGGACACCAGGGTAGTTCGTGGGCGAATTACGGACTTGAATGCCTTGCCCGAGGAACCGCTGGGGCTGGAATAACCTACTTACTCCGGTCGAGGCCTTCTAAGCTAGGCCGAGTTAACTCCGTTTGATGCCTCTCCGGCGGAGCAAACTCGGCCAGGAAGGCCTCGACCGGGAAAACGATTCTATGAAAAAGCTGAGACTACTCTCTACTGTTAGCCTGTTGCTCTTGTTTGCGGCGTGCGCGAACGATTCTGCTGACCTTGGTTCAGTAAATGAATACCCGACTTGGGACGGGGCTTCGCTCTTTGAGCCAGTCGCTCCTGCAAAGACTGGGATCGACTTCGCCAATACCTTGGCGTACGACGAAGACTTCAACATCTACCGATACCGCAACTTCTACAACGGCGGCGGCGTCGCGTTGGGCGACATCAACAACGATGGGCTAACCGACATCTACCTCAGTGGCAACCGCGTGAGCAACAGACTCTACCTCAACAAAGGCAATTTCGTGTTTGAGGACATCACTGAGCAAGCAGGCATCGCTGGGAAAGCCGCTTGGAACACCGGCGTAACGATGGTAGACATCAACGCCGACGGCTACCTCGATCTCTACCTCTGCAACTCGGGAGACATCAAAGGCGACAACCGCCGCAACGAACTTTACCTCAACAACCAAGACGGCACCTTCACCGAAGCCGCCGAGGCCTACGGCCTCGCCAACGAAGGCCTCAGCACCCACGCCGTCTTCTTCGACTACGACCGAGACGGAGACCTCGATTGCTACCTGCTCAACAACTCCTACCAAGCCATCGGCTCCTTCAACCTCGAACGGAACGAACGCCCCAAACGAGACGAAAAAGGCGGAGACATCCTCTACAAAAACATGACTGTGGAACGAGCGGAGCGAGCTGCCTCGTCCAATTTCCGCGTAGCGGATTCCCTTCGGATTTCCTCGGACGGCGCGCAGCGTAGTCCGGGGTTAGCGCCTCCTACCTCGTCCAGTTTCCGCGTAGCGGATTCCCCTCGGATATCCCCGGACGGCGCGCAGCGTAGTCCGGGGTTAGCCCCTCCTACCTCGTCCAGTTTCCGCGTAGCGGATTCCCTTCGGATATCCCCGGACGGCGCGCAGCGTAGTCCGGGGTTAGCGCCTCCTACCTCGTCCAATTTCCGCGTAGCGGATTCCCTTCGGATTTCCTCGGACGGCGCGCAGCGTAGTCCGGGGTCTTCCCTCTTCACCGGAGAGGAGCCGGGGTCTCCCACGGCCCCCCTATTCGTAGACGTCTCCGAAGGAGCCGGCATCTACGGTTCAATAATCGGCTTCGGCCTCGGCGTCACCGTCGGAGACGTAGACCGCGACGGCTGGCCAGACATCTACGTCTCCAACGACTTCTTTGAGCGCGACTACCTCTACCTCAACAACCAAGACGGCACCTTCCGCGAGACCCTCACGAGCGCGATGAACTCCATCAGCGCAGCGAGCATGGGCGCAGACATGGCCGACATCAACAACGACGGCTTCGGCGAAATCTTCGTCACCGAGATGCTACCCGCCACCAACGCCCGCCTGAAAACGGCCACTACCTTCGAGAACTGGAACAAATACCAGCTCAACCTACAGAACGACTACTACCACCAGTTTACCCGCAACATGCTGCAGCGCAACAACGGCGACGGCACCTACACCGAGGTAGGCCGCATGGCAGGAGTAGAAGCGACCGACTGGAGCTGGGGTGCCCTCATCTTCGACTTCGAGAACGACGGCTACAAAGACCTCTTCGTTGCCAACGGCATCTACCAAGACCTCACCAACCGCGACTTTCTGGACTACATCGCCGCCGACGAATTCAAGAAGAAAGTGACGGCCAGCGGAAAAGTGGACTTCAAGGTGCTCGTCGATGCCATCCCGTCTAACCCCGTGCCCAACGCGGCTTTTCGCAACCTCGGCCCCGCAGCAGACTATGATTTCAGGGACGTGGCCAAGGAGTACGGCCTCGACCTCAACGGCTTCTCCAACGGATCGGCTTACGCCGATCTGGACAACGACGGCGACCTCGACCTGGTGGTCAATAACGTAAACCGAACCGCCGTCGTGTACCGCAACCACGCCGATAAACAGAGCGACAACCACTGGCTCCAGCTCGTGCCGGAGCAAGCAGACAACAACCGCTTCGCGGTTGGTACCAAGGCAACGGCCTTCGCCGGAGGCGAAGAATTTTACTTGGAGCACAACCCGATGCGGGGCTTCCAGAGCAGCATGGACTACCGGATGCACTTCGGCCTCGGGACGAACGACCAACTAGACAGCTTGGTGGTTGAGTGGCCCACAGGCGGTAGGGAAGTGATGAAGAATGTAGGGACGGATCAGGTGCTTACGCTTCGTCCGAGCTCGTCAATCCCTGCTTCTTCAGCGTCCACGGCACCCGCGACCGCGCCCCTTTTTAGCAGCGAATCGTTTAAAAACATTGGACACAAGGAGAACCGTTTTAGCGATTTTGACCGCGACCCACTGCTGTACCACATGTTGAGTGCTGAGGGGCCAGCCTTGTGTGCCGGAAAGTTCTCTGGCGGGCAACAAATCGGTTACTACCTTGGCGGTGGGCGAGACCAGCGGGGCAATTTGATCTTGTCTGCTGCGCAGAACATCGGCGCAGTCGCTCAAGAGTTGCTGGCCGCAGACAAGGTGAGCGAAGACGTAGCCTGTGCCTGTTTCGACGCCAATGGCGATGGCCGCGACGACGTGTATGTGGTGAGCGGAAGTAGCGAATTTGGCGCATCGTCAACGGCTTTGCTGGACCGCCTGTATTTGAGCACGCCCAACCCAAGTACATGGACGAAAAGCCCGCAATTGTTACCGAACAATAAACGCCCCGCTGTGGGCAGCGTGGTGAAAAACCACGACGTAGACGGCGACGGCGATCAAGACGTTTTCGTCGGTAGCCGCATCCGGCCGGGGCTGTACGGCGTGCCCGCCGACAGCTATTTGCTGCTCAACGATGGCCAAGGCAACTTCACTGATACGCAAGACGAAAGCCTGAAAGAAATCGGTATGGTGACCGATGCCGTCTGGGCAGATCTGGACGGAGACAATAAAGCCGAATTGATCGTGGTTGGCGAGTGGATGGCGCCAAAAGCATTTACGTTCTCCGGAGGGAAACTGGTGCCTTTTGCGCTTGGTTTTTTGGCGGGGCCGCAGGTGCAAGGCCAGCTTGAAGGCGCAAAGATGGACCTCCACGGTTGGTACAACGCCATCATCACCGCCGACCTGAACGGCGACGGCAAGCCCGACCTCCTGCTCGGTAACCACGGCCTCAACTCTCGCTTCCGCGCCAGCCCCGAAGCCCCCGTAATTATGCACGTCAACGATTTCGACCAAAACGGCAAGGCCGAACAAATCATCTCTACCTACGAAAACGGAAAGGCTTACCCCATGCCGTTGCTCCACGACCTGGTGAAGCAGATGCCCGGTCTCCGCAAACGCTACCTCAAATACAGCTCCTTCGGCGACCAAACGATGGAGGACATCTTCAGCAAAGAAGTCCTAGACCGCTCCGTCGTACAGCGCGCAACCGAGATGCGCAGCTTGGCCTTAATCAATAAAGGTAACGGAGACTTCGCCGTGCGCTACCTGCCGATGCGCGCCCAAGAGTTCCCCGTCTACGCCCTCATTGCCGATGATTTTGACGACGACGGCGACATGGATGTCTTGCTCGGTGGTAATTTCTACTACGCCAAACCTGAGGTGGGCCGCTACGATGCTGGCCGAGGCTTGGTCTTACTCAACGACGGCGAGGGGAACATGACTGCCCTCTCCGCTGAGGAGAGCGGTGTGGATGTAGCCGGAGAGATTCGGCAGATCGTGCGCATCGGGAAGGGCAGTTACCTGCTGGGGCGCAACAACGATGCTTCGGTGAGGGTGGAGCTTCTGTAAGGGTCCATTATCCACAAAAAAATTAGCGGCCCTCATTTGAGGGCCGCTAATGTAAAAAAGAAGCTTAAAGTCGATCATGCTACAGTAAAGAACCGGGAATAGTTACCGACAGAGAATGGTTTTTCATTTGTTCTGCTGTCGTCTTCCCGATTGATGTCACAAATCTAGGTGGCCATACAGGACTACAAAACGCTACGTTGATGGCTGTATGTTATGCTTAAAATAGTGTTTGTGTTTTTGTTTTTTTCTTTTATGATCTTTTATTTTGTTAAATAATTTTAAGCGAAACAATAGACTTTAAAAATGAGATAAATAGTTTTTTATTTTTATAAATTATTTTTATGATAGAAACGAAATGTTACGCCCAAGGCTAATTTTCTTTCAAATAAAAGCACTGACTCCTATCTTTACTTCACTTGAAACCGCCGTTCTAGCCGGTTCCCTGCGTCATCAACAACGGTGAGGAGGTGGCGGCCAGTTTCCACCTCAACAGAAAGGCTGTGAAACACCTTCGTTTTGCCGATGTATGCTTGGTCGAGGTGCCAGAAAACAGTTGTGTTGGCGTCCTGATGGGCGAGTTCGAAAAAGATAGGTTCGGTTTCGCCTTTCCAGTTTTTTACGGGGCTTAGGCTGCCGTTTTTGTAGGGGTAGATGAACTGCATCGGGCTACTATTGGCCGTTGGGTCGGTTCCGCAATCTGGGTGAAGGGGCGGCAAAGGTTTATAGTCTGGGTGCCGGTGCTTGTAGTAATGGGCTTGCCTAGCGGGAAGGCCGAACCATTTTTGGGGCAGGGCAGGCGCAGGGCCGCAGTCTTGGCGAACGCGGTATTGTTTTTCTGCGTCGGTATAGATCAACTGGTGGAAAGGGCAGGGGGCGCTCCGTTCGCTGTGGGTAGCGAGCCAAGCGTCTTCGGTTGGGCAATCCTGCCCGGCGAGGTAGCCGCTGAGGGCGCAGGTGGGGAGCTGGACCAGCTCGTCCCAGGGGGATTCAAACCAAGCGGGCGCGTCTGTGCTTTGCTCGTCTAGGGCGCGGAAGATATTGAACAGCAGGGGGGCTGCGGCACGGACCCCGACGAGGCCCTCCCGGCCTTCGCCGTCGGCGTTGCCCGCCCAGACGCTGACGACGTAGGCGGGCGTACAGCCTACCGCCCAAGCGTCGCGGAAGCCGAAGCTGGTCCCTGTTTTCCAAGCGATGCGGCGGCGCGAGGAGAAGCGGAGGGTTGCGCCGGTATCGTCTGGGCGAGTGAGTTCGGTGAGGGCCTCAAGGGTGAGGTAGGCGGCTCCGGCCCCGATGGGGCCGGGAGACTGGGCGGCGCCCGCTAGCGACGGCCGAGAGGCGTCGGCCAGCAGGGTAGGGCGGTCGAAATCGGCGGGGTGGTAACGCCCCTGCCGGTCGTAGAAATAGCGGAGTTGGCGGGCCATACCGAGAAACCACCCGTTGATCTCTTCCATCGTGGTCTCCCCGCCGCCGAGGATGAGCGACAGGCCGTAGTGCTCTGGGGGCTGGGAGATTTGCCGGAAGCCGTAGCCGCGCATCGCGGCATGGAAACGGGGCACGCCGTAGTCTTGGAGAAGATAGACGAAGGGGATGTTGAGGGAGCGCGCTAGGGCTTCGTTGGCGCGCACGGCACCGTCGTAGTTCTGGTAGAAGTTGGCGGGTTGGAACTTGCCGAAACTGGTCGGGACATCGGGCAGCAGGCCGTTGGGCATCAGTTTTCCGTCTTCTTGCGCTAGGGCGTAGAGCATCGGTTTGAGAAGGCTACCGGGGGAGCGGGGGGAGGTGACGATGTCTACATCTGGCGCGAACGCAGGTGCAAGGTCTGGTGCATTACCAACATAAGCCACCACTCTTCCGGTAGCCACCTCCGTCACCATTGCGGCAACGTTGTGGACTTGGTTGCCGACGAGCAATGATTGGTGCCGCCGGACCAAGGCGTTGACCTCGGTTTGTAAGTTGCCCTCCAGGCTACTTCGGTAGCGGCCCGAGCCGTGGGTTTTGCGGAGCCGCTCCAGTAGGTGTTCGGCGCGGCGGGGTAGGGGGCGGGGGGCTTCCGGTAGGGGTTCCAGCTTGGAGAGCTGGGCTTCCTCGGCGGAGAGGTGGCCGGCTTGGGCGAGGTCGTTGAGCAGGCGATCGCGCTTGGCGCGCAGCGCAGCGCGCGAGCGGCCGGGGTGGATGAGGGCCGGGCTGTTGGGCAGCACGGCGAGGGTAGCGGCTTCGGCCCAGCTCAGCTCGGCGGGGGAGCGGCCGTAGTACCTCCGGGTAGCGGCCTCGGCCCCAACTACGTTGCCCCCGAAGGGGGCGTTGGCGAGCCAGAGACGGAGGATTTCGTCTTTGGAGTACCCTGCCTCCAGCCGCGTAGCGACCGCCGCCTCTAACATTTTTTGCACCAGCGTCCGCGCCTTATTGCCCCGCGCCATTCGCGCCACCTGCATCGTTATCGTTGACCCGCCAGACACCACCCGCCCCGCCGACCAATTATCTCGCAACGCCCGCAAAAAACCGCGCATACTCACGCCCCAATGCTCCCGAAACGTCTTGTCCTCGTAGTTGATGACGGCCACGATGAGCTTCGGCGAAACACTGTCTGCCGCCGGCATCCGCCACTGCCCATCGGCCGCAATTCGCGCGCTCAACAGCTCGCCCTCGCTGCTCAACAACTCCGTCGCCAAGGGCGCTTTGAACAGCGGACTTGGTAGGCAGAATAACCACCAGATGAAAAATACCACCAGCGCTATCAGCATTGGTTTTTGGGACTTTTTTCGGAGGTGTTTTAGCTTTTTGAGCATCTAATTACCAAGATCGATAATCCCCTGAATCCCCTTTGGGAGACTTAGGGGGATGTTGCACTACAACTTATAATTAGGCTCCAAATTATGCCCCTGCTCGTCGTAAAACGCCTTGATGATGGCGAGCACTTCCTCGGGGGAATCAACGACGGGGATGAGGTCCATATCGTCCATAGCGATGGTTTTTTCCTTCTCGGCCATCGTCTCGCGGATCCAGTCGATCATGCCGCCCCAGTATTCGGTGCCGACGAGGATGACGGGTACTTTGGTGATTTTGCGGGTCTGGATGAGGGTGAGGACCTCGAAGAGCTCGTCCATCGTGCCGAAGCCTCCGGGGCAACAGATGAAGGCTTGGGCGTACTTCACGAACATCACTTTACGGACGAAGAAGTAGCGGAAATCGATGTCTTTGTCTGGGTCGACGAAGGGGTTGGAGCTGGTCTCGAACGGCAAGTCAATATTGAGGCCGATGCTCGCGCCCTGCTCTAGGTGTGCGCCTTTATTGCCCGCCTCCATGATGCCGGGGCCGCCGCCCGTGATGACGCCGTAACCTTCGCGGACCATCGCTTGGCCGATCTCGGTTGCGAGTTTGTAGTATTTATGGTCTGGCTTGGTGCGGGCGGAGCCGAAAATGGAAACGCAGGGGCCCGTTTTGTTCATCACTTCATAGCCCTCAACGAACTCGCTGATGACTTTAAACATCGTCCAGCTGTCTTCGCCGGATGCGTTGCCGTGCCAGCTACGCGGTATGTGTTGGCCGAAATTGGAGGGAGAACTCATGGGGTTTTATTTTTTTATTTTGAAATTGGGGCGGGAGGGCATTTGAGCGTCTCCCAGCGATTGGAAACGGCTCACCGCTGTTCAAGTTTAGCCTGCTGCCACAATGCTTCCATTTTTTCGAGGGGCATATCGGCCAGGCCGCCTTCTCCGGCGGCTTTTTCGACGGACTCGAAGCGTTGGCGAAACTTCTGGTTGGTGCGCTCCAGCGCGGCTTCGGGGTCGATGCCCTTCCAGCGGGCGTAGTTGATGAGGCTGAAGAGAACGTCTCCGAATTCTTCCTCTTTGTGGCGCTCGTCTTCGGCTTCGTGGAATTCTTCTAGCTCTTCGCGGACTTTGTCCCAGACCTGGTCAACGTTATCCCAGTCGAAGCCAAACTGTGCGGTTTTCTCCTGCATCCGCATGGCTTTCACCATTGCGGGCAGGGCAGTTGGTACGCCAGAGAGGACGGTTTTCTTGCCTTTTCCGCTCTTCAGTTTGATCTTTTCCCAGTTTCGTTTCACGGCTTCTTCGTCGTCTGCGACGACGTCACCGTAGATGTGTGGGTGGCGCTCGATGAGCTTGTCGCAGACGGCGTTGAGGGCGTCGGCGATGTCCCAAGCTCCTTGCTCACTGGCGATTTTGGCGTAGAAAACCATGTGCAGCAGGATGTCACCGACTTCCTCTTTGATGCCTTCGAGGTTTTCCTTGAGCAGTTCGTCGGCCAGCTCGTAGGTTTCTTCAATGGTGAGTTTGCGGAGGGAAAGGAAGGTCTGCTTGCGGTCCCAGGGGCACTGCTCGCGGAGTTCGTCCATTATGGTTAGTAGGCGCTGGAAGGCTTGGGGTTGTGCGTTCATGGGGGCGAAGATAGTGAAGGGGAATATTTGCGTAGAATAGCCCTTATCGTTCTTTACACACTTGTAGGCAAGCCCTCATTATCATCGGAGGGCAACCAGTCTCCGTTTAGGCGGAGCGTTCGCTCAATCACGTCGCGTACTGCGCCGCCGCCTCCGGCGGCGTGGCTTACGTAACTGGCGATGGAGAGGATTTCGGGGCAGGCATCTTTGGGGCAGGTAGGGAAGCCAACCAGCCGCATCACGTCGTAGTCTGGCACATCATCGCCCATGTACAAGACGTTTTCTTCCGTAATCTCATCGTCGTAGAGGTACATGAACTCACGGTAGGCTTCTACTTTATCCCGGATGCCGTAGTAAATATCCACTACCCCAAGACCTTGCAAGCGCTTCACGACGCCCTCGCTCTTCCCGCCCGTAATAATGGCGACCTTATATCCTGTATCAATTGCGCGCTTGATCGCGTAACCATCCCGGACGCTCATCTGGCGCAGCAGTTTACCATTCTCCAAAACCAGTAGTTGAGAGTTGGTCAGTACACCGTCTACATCGAAGATGAAGGTGTTTATGGGCTCGAAGCGTTCTAGTTCATTCATAGGTTGTGGGTTGCAGGTTGCAGGTTACAGGTTGCAGGTTACAGGTTGCAAGTTGCAGGTTGCAAGTTGCAGGTTGCAGGTTGTAGGTTACAGGTTGCAAGTTGCAGGTTACAAGTTGCGGAATAACCTCACTTGCAACTTGCAACCTGCAACCTGCAACTTACATCACTGATTCTCCCGCCATTCATAAACCCATTTCGCCTGAATTTGCTCTAGGTGTTCTTCCGTGGAGCCTTCCTTGGTTCCGGTAAAGCTGGGGATTTCCAAAATCCAAGTAAGGAGTTCGGTAAAGCGGATGCGGTAAATTTTACCTTGGTCGAACTCATCACCGAAGCGGTCATAGAGGGCCATAGCGATGTCTTCGTGGTCGGCCCAGCCGAAGGGGAAATTGTCGAAGTCTTTGAAACTCATATTGGTTTTTTGGTACTGATTTAGTGCTCGTGTCCTATGATCTGCTTTTGATCGGGTATTTCTACCTCAATTACGGCGTTTTCATCGATGATTACAGCTTGGCAGCCAAGGCGGCTTTCGATACGTGGGTTGATGGCCCGATCGATGAAATCTTCTTCCTTATCGCTGATTTCTTCTAGCGCATCTTCGCCTTTATTGACGTAGATGTGGCAGGTGCTGCAAGCACAAACCTCGCCGCAGTTGTGGTTGAGGTGAATTTCGTTCTCCTCGGTCACTTCCAAGATACTGACGTCCGTAGGAACATTCTCGACCGTTTTAGGCGCGATGTTCTTGTCTTCGAAGGTGAATTTGACGGTAGCCATGTAGTAATTTTATTTTTTGAAGGCGCAAAGCTAATTGCTAAGCACGGATAGTTAACCCGCCATAGGGCAAAAGCGTTTAGCAGGAGCGCAAATAAGCGAAATTTAAGGGCGCGGCCGCAGGTGCTTGGTGGGGTAATGGGGGCGGCGGATTGATGATGGTTTAGGCTATAACAAAAAAAACCGCCACTAGCCTAGGCTAATGACGGTTTTTATAGTAGCGGGGACAGGACTCGAACCTGTGACCTTCGGGTTATGCGTACCACTATAGCTTTCGCTACGCCCGTCACCCAATTGTGACGGATTTGATGGTCTGGACTTTCTCTTCACCGGCCCACGGCTAAGCCGAGAACTACGGTGTCCACCATTAAGTCTCTACACCTTCCGATCTAAACCGAAACTTAGAAAGGCTTGGCTCGGGATTACCATACTAAAGGCTTCCCCGAATTTGATGAAATTCACTATGGAGTTTCTTCCATAGCAGCCCAAGCAAGTTTAAAGGTCTGGTTTGCACCAGTGAATCACTTAAGTAGGTATGATTCAAAACCGTTTGCACGGTCCTTTAAATTACGTTCTTGAGCCCGACGAGCTACCAACTGCTCCACCCCGCGATGTTACCATTTTTGCTTCTTAAAAGCAAAGCCCCTTCGTTAAGGGACCGCAAAGATACAAACGATTCTGGAACCGCAAAAGTTTCTTTAGCTTTTCGATAAAATACTCTTGTCCCTAAATTTAATCTTCGGCCTCCGGCGCTAACTGAACTTTTAGCCCGTCTAGTCCTTCGGTAATGCGTAGTTGGCAACCTAGGCGAGAGTTGTCTTCTACAAAAAACGCTTGGTCTAGCATGTCTTCCTCGTCTTCGCCCATTTCAGGCAGGGTGGTTTCGGAGATAACGTAACAATGGCATGTGCTGCAAAGCGCCATCCCTCCGCAGGTTCCCTGTACGGGGAGTTCATAGGCTTTACAGACTTCCATGAGGTTCATGTTCATGTCTGTTGGGGCTTCCAGTTCGTGGGCTTCGCCTTGGCGGTCCACTACAGTTATCAGTACGTTTCCTTCTTCTGTCATCAGGGAGATTTTTCAGTGAGGGCAAAGATAGGAGCGAGATTTGATAGCAAACTTTATTTGGCCAAATTATTGGTGATGTACCCCCGTTTTAGGCCCCTACTTAGGCAAGAAACTATCAGGACATGATTTTGACAGCACCAACGTGGCTTTCAATACCTTACATTCTCTAAATCAGATCAAAATGTAGCTTCAAACACCTACTTTTAGTGAAAAAATGAAACGATATCTTGTTATTCTGTGTTAGGGCGACAATACTTTTGTTATCATTGATCTTTTAAAAGTAACGTTTTAGACTTCATCTACGTCCTTTTTTTGATACTAATACAAAGAGCTTTACAAATGAACGATTCAAGAGCACAACTACAGCCAGCTGTCTTACTTTTTTTGGTGTCCATGCTTATCTTTTTAATGTATGGTTGTGGCACAAAGCAACCGGAGATGCGCAGTGCCCTCGTCTTTTCAAAGACGGAAAAGTTTCGCCACGCATCCATTGAAGATGGGAAAAAGATGTTTCTACGGCTTGCCGAAGAGAAAGGCTTTACTGTGGACACCACCGAGGACGCTTCCGTCTTCACGCAGGAAAACCTCTCTAAATACAATCTAGTCGTTTTCCTGAGTACTACCGGAGACATACTTAACGAAGCACAGCAAGTGGAGCTAGAACGCTTCATGAAAGCAGGTGGCAACTGGATGGGCATCCATGCTGCTGCTGATACAGAATACAAATGGCCGTGGTACAATCAGCTTTGTGGCGCATGGTTCCTGAGCCACCCCGAACATCAGGATGCTACCATCGTGATTGATGATGTCAATCACCCCTCCGTGAAGCACCTCAACGAAACCTGGACGCGCTTCGACGAATGGTACAACTACAAAAACATCGTCGAAGACATCAATACCGTCATGCACGTAGACGAAACAACCTACGAGGGAGGCAAAAACGGAGATTTCCATCCCTTAGCTTGGTACCGAAACGTCGAAAACGGCCGGTCTTTCTACACCGGCGTTGGGCACACACCAGAGAGCTATACCGACCACGACTTCATCGCCCACATCTGGGGCGGCATGGAGTACGCATGGGGAGATGGCCGCCCAGTAGACTACACCGGTGTGAAGGCTAGCCCCGAAGAAAACCGCTTCGAAGTAGATGCACTCGTTACCGGAATGCGCGAACCAATGGAAATGGAACTACTACCCGATGGCCGCCCACTTTGGGTAACCCGACAGGGCGAAATCCACGTCTATGACCCAGATTTTGAGGTGTCCGCTAAAGTCGCTCAACTCGACGTTTGGACCGAGTTTGAAGACGGACTCCTCGGCGTAGCCCTCGACCCCGACTTTACGGACAATGAGTGGATGTACCTCTACTACAGCCCCGCAGATACAACGTCCTCCATCAATAGACTCAGCCGCTTCAAGTTCTCCAACAACAAACTTGTGATGGACAGCGAGCAGGTAATCCTAGATGTGCCCACCGACCGCAATAAATGCTGCCACTCCGGCGGAAGTATTGAGTTTGGCGGAACGGGCCTGCTACACCTTTCCCTCGGAGACAATACGAATCCTTTTGAATCCGACGGCTTCGCGCCAATCGACGATAGCCGAGACATCCCGAACTTCGACGCCCGCCGCTCTTCAGCGAATACCAAAGACCTGCGCGGTGGCATCATCCGAATCAAAGTTGAAGAAGACGGTACTTACACCATTCCCGAAGGCAACCTGTTTACCGACCCCGAGATCGGCCGACCAGAAATCTACGCCATGGGGATGCGCAACCCCTTCCGCATCCACGTAGACCAACGCAACGGAAATGTGTATTGGGGAGACATCGGCCCAGATGCCGCCCAAGATAGTGTAGGAATGGGCCCGCGAGGGCACGATGAAGTAAACGTAGCCCGCGAAGCGGGCTTCTTCGGTTGGCCACTCTTCATCGGAGACAACAAACGCTACCATGCGCGTGATTTCACCGACGGAACCTTAGGCGAAGCCTTCAACCCCGAAAAACCAGTGAACACCTCGGCCTACAACACCGGCGCAAAGGAGTTGCCTCCAGCCCAACCAGCAATGATCTACTATCCCTACGCCGAAAGCCCAGAGTTTCCAATCATGGGCAACGGCGGCCGCAACGCTATGGCTGGCCCAGTCTTCTACCGAGACGACTACAACAACAGTGAATCCCGATTCCCTGAATACTACGATGGTAAGTTCTTCTTCTACGACTGGATGCGCGATCAGATCATGGCCGCCGACCTAGACGAAACGGGCTACGTAACCGATTTTGAACGCTTCTTGCCTAGCCAAGACCTCCGCCACCCGATGGACATGATGTTCGGGCCCGACGGAGACCTATACATCATCGAATACGGCCGCAAATGGTTTGCAGAGAACAACGACGCACGCCTAATGCGGATTCGCTTCAACGCCGGAAACCGCAAACCCGTCCCCAAACTCAACGTAGCTGAGACAATCGGTACCGCTCCCTTCAACCTTACCGCAGATGGCTCCGAAAGCCTCGATTACGATGGCGACGACCTCACCTACACTTGGCTCCTAGACGACAAAACCATCGGCGAAGAACCTAAGCTAGACTACACCGTAAACGACAACGGAACATATACCCTGACCATGGTAGTCAAGGATGAAGGTGGCAACGAAAGCCGACTAGAAAAATCCGTAATGGTCGGAAACAGCATCCCCGAAGTCGAAATCGACATTGCGGGCAACGGCTCCTTCTTTTGGCCCGGAGAAAAACTAGACTACAACGTCCGAGTAACGGACAAAGAAGACGGCGACATTGACCCCGCCGCGATAACCGTCAGCCTTGATTACCTCGAAGGAGAAGACCTCATTCAAGTCGAACAAGGACACCAGGTAGCGGGGCAGGGTACGGCTTTCGCGCTCGGCAAATCCTTGATTGACAAAGCAGACTGTGCCAGTTGCCACGCCGTAAACGAAGCAAGCATTGGCCCCAGCTACGAAGCCGTTGCCACTCGGTACCGTAAAGATGCTGACGCAGTAGCCTACCTCTCCGGCAAAATCATCTCCGGTGGAGGCGGTGTTTGGGGAGAGCAGAACATGGCCGCACATCCCGACCTGAGCCAAAGCGATGCCGAGCAGATGGCTGAATACATTCTTGGCCTAGCTGGCCCTGCACCTTATGCTAAGAGCAGGCCAACAAAAGGAGTGGTTGTGCTGGATCAGCACAAACCGAACATTCCCGGCCGCTATTACCTACAAGCCAGCTACACCGACAAAGGCGGTGCTGATGGTCTGCCACGACTGACGACCAAGAAAGTTGTCGTCCTCCGGTCTCCGATAATTTCAGCCGACAAGTTCTCCGAAGGAAAGAAAGTAATGGCTTTCCACCTAACCGGCGATGACAACCCTATGGGCGACGAAGAAATGGACCTACTCGTCGCCAACGGCGGCGGCTGGGCCAGCTACGGAGACATTGACTTGGGTGGCATCCAAACGATCAAGGCCCAAGTTGCGTTAGCCCCCCAAGTAACTTCTGGCGGTACCATTACGGTTCGCTCCGGGCATCCACAAACGGGTACGGTAGTAGCCGAGGCATCCATAAAACAAGGCCTCTCTACCTACGGAATGAACGACGTAGTAATGCCCGTAACGAACGCCCCCGAAGGCCCGAAGCCGCTATACTTTAGCTTCACCGCCGACTCCGACGAGGCCGAAGCCGTCCTCGGAGCCGTCATTACCATTGAGTTTATGCGGGGGGAGGCGTCTAAGTAACGCTTAGTTCCTATATTCGCCCCATGCAAATCCTAACCGTTGTAATTGGCATCATTTTCGTCCTGCTTCTACTGAGCTTGCTGGCTACGACCTTGATGGAACTCTTGTCTTCCTTTTTCAGCCTGCGCAGCCGCAACTTGCTCAAGGCACTTCGGAATATGCTGGCCAGCTCAGACAAGAACGAAGTACTGGTGCAAGAATTTCAGCGCAACAGCCTCTACCGCCACCTGACCCAGCAATACGGACGAGGATCTGGCTTCTCAGGCCCCAGCTACATGAGTGCAGAAACCTTTCAGAGCATCCTGTTCGATGTTGTCCTGAAGGGCGAAGGAACGGACCAGTTAGAGCAGAAAATTGAAGCACTACCGGACGAAGACCTCCGAAACGTACTGTCCCAACTGCTGCGCGAAAGCGACGGCCAACTGGATTTGTTCCGCCTAGAAGTACAGAATTGGTACAACAACGTGATGGACCGCGCCGCCGGCTGGTACAAACGGTACACCCAGAAAATACTCCTCTTTATGGGCCTCGGAATTGCCGTGATCTTTAATGCGGACACCGTTGCGCTCTACGACCGCCTCAGCAACGACCCCGAAACCCTCAACCAACTCGTCGCTGCCGCCGAGCAGTATGTTCAGACACGCGACAAGGCTGGCCCGCCTTCCAGCACTCCAGGCGCACGGCCAGAAATCAATGCGCCTGCGCCGACTACCGACGACGGAGCTACCGCACCTTCTGATACATTCGGGACAACGGACTTTGGCCAGGCTGCGCCAACCACCGGCTACCAGCCCTCTGAGCCTACGCCGGTCACTTACGCCTATTCCGGAGATGACGTGGCCGAACGAGATTTTCGTGAATCCCTCGAAGACCTAAAAGGCTTGCTCAATAACGAAATCGCCGAAATACGCCGGCCTCTAGGCATGGGGTGGGAAGGCGTATCGCTCCGGAGGCTCTCCGCTTATGACTTGGCCACTAAGTTTCTTGGCTTCATCCTTACCGCCCTCGCCATCAGCATGGGCGCACCCTTCTGGTTCGATCTGCTGAAAAAATTGGTCAACATCCGAAGTGCTGGATCGCGGCCGTATGAGAATTAATGATGGTTTCCTTGGATGCCGCTATACATTGACGCTGATTAAGTGGCCTTTACGCTAAAACGCGTAGCGTTTTCACAAGTCCCTCCCCTGTGGGGAGGGATTTAGGGAGGGGGTTTAGTCGATGTATAGCGGTTTGGTTTCCTTGGCTGCCGCTATAATCCGCCGTTAGCAATTTGGGCGTTTTAGGGTAGGGGGATTACAAGGCTGTTCAGGCGCGATGGGCTGATCTCGGCCTCCGGCCTCGTTCAACCCATCGCTAGATATGGTGCCCTTTCAGGGCATCTTCAGGGATGTTTGGCTCCGAAGGAGCGTCGTGTTCAGCCCTTCGCAGTTCGGGCTTCTTGCGCGCCCTCTGCCTTTCAGGGCCGTTTCCTTGCACACGTCCACCAACTAAGCTACTTTTGCCCCGCTTTCAACGCAACCTATCTTAAGGGTAGCGGTGTTGAAGAAATATCCGGTCTCGTAGTACAACGGATAGTATACAGGTCTCCGAAGCCTGGGATGATGGTTCGATTCCATCCGAGACCACCACCATAAAACGATTTGTGGCACTGTAAGCCCGCAATCCTTTACTGCAAAGGGTTGCGGGCTTTTTTCTCCAAACTCTACAGGCGAACTTTTTCGCTCATAGAGTTGGGTACATATTTAGCCCCATATAAACATCTTTTATCCTAGGACTTACGAATTCTTTACGTAGCGAAAAGTTCGCCTGTCGAGCTTGTGGCTACTTTACCAACATTCTTATCACCCTATATTGTGGGGGTGTTTAACTAAGAAGGGCAAATTTTAGCTACTGCTTCACCACCTTGCACCCGCGCCCGCGCCCAAAACCTCTCGAAGAGCCGCTCATCATCAAACATTTGCCATTTTTGGCAGCATCCCCTAAAAACCAGGCTTGGCTTCCCTAATTTCGCGGCATGGAAAACCTTAGATCCTTCCGTTTTTACAACCCCCGCACTTGGGACATGAACCGCTTCGTCCGCCGCTCATGGTGGAAAATATTGGCGGTATTGCTCG
>CALEDI010000272.1 GCA_937949535.1 uncultured Lewinella sp.
CATCCCCTAAAAACCAGGCTTGGCTTCCCTAATTTCGCGGCATGGAAAACCTTAGATCCTTCCGTTTTTACAACCCCCGCACTTGGGACATGAACCGCTTCGTCCGCCGCTCATGGTGGAAAATATTGGCGGTATTGCTCGTCGTTTACGGCTTGGTGGCGGGCATGTTGATACCGCTGAAACCGAACCTGCTGAGCGTGTCTCCCCGCAGCGCAAAACTGGGGGAAACGGTGACCTTAGACGTGGTGGGGTACAACACTTCTTTTCAGGGCGCGGGCGCAGGTGCAATGAACGCTTGGTTGATAGCCGGGAACAGCCCCGAGCTGAGCCTCCGAGCGGAAGCCGTAGAAGTCATCGACGACCGAAAGGCGCGGCTCACCTTCCGCATCCCCGCGTTTTTGCCCGATCTGGAGGCCGACAAAGCCACCCTGCCCATCTACATCAACAGCCCCGCCGATGGCGCCTTTGTAGACCCCATCGGCGTTTTTGTCCGGCAGGAAACGCCGGCCAGTTCGCTGGCCGCCGCCGAGGCGCCTTGGCGTACTTCAGCCATCAAAAAAGGCGACCTTACGGCCACGCCCCGCACTACCTTCCCGTACCGTGGGCACTTGGCAGAGTCGATCCGCAACACCTACTTCCACGTCAGTCTTTGGTTCGCGATGATGTTCGTTTTTATTGCTGCCGTGACGTACGCCGTCAAGTTCTTGCTGCGCTCCCGGAGCGCAAGCCTTGAGCGCGCCTCCGTCGTTTCTTTTCGGGACAAGGCCGATTACTGGTCAGTGGCCTTCACGAGCGTCGGGATGCTCTTTGGCGTGCTTGGCTTACTGACGGGCGCGGTGTGGGCAAAGTATACTTGGGGCAGCTACTGGAGCTGGGACATCAAGCAGTTCACCACCCTGATCGCGCTGCTGATCTACGCGGGCTACTTCGTTCTTCGCGCTAGCTTCCCCGACCCCGAACAGCGGGCACGGCTCGGGGCGGCCTACAACATCTTCGCCTTCGCGTGCCTGATTCCGCTGATCTATATTCTTCCGCGCCTGTCGGGCAATTCCCTGCACCCCGGCGCGGCGGGCAACCCCGCCTTCGGCGGCGAAGACCTAGACAATACCATGCGGATGGTCTTTTACCCCATCATCATCGGTTGGACGCTGATGGGCTTCTGGATGGCCGGGGTAGCGTACCGAGCGCGTTTGCTCAAGGAGAAGGTACTGTTGAAAGGGTAGGGCTGGTGTTCCTTTGTCCTCAACCCGACCAAGGCCGCTCTGCTGCCGGTCTTTTGAGCTTAGGGAGGTACCTTTAATGGACGCTGGGTTTAAAACCCAAACCTGATTTACGAAGCTTTTACGCGCAGACCAAATGCATCGTAGCTGTACTCCCTTCAAGCATCACTCGATGAAATATCAACGATTATTACTCATCCAGCTTTTTCTTTCATTGACTTTGTTCGTGTTTGGGCAAGAAGAGAGCACCGAATTAATTGTACGGTGGCAGAGCGAAGCAGGTGCTCAAAAGACGGCCCCCGCAGGCTTGACGAAGCGGAAGTGGCTTTCACGGACGTCTAACACGGAATTATTGGCTTTTGCGGATTTAGACGGGCGTAGGACGGCGGAGGCTTTACTGGCGCGAAACGCTAGCGTTGTGTCTGTAGAGCTGAACCGCTTGGTTGAGTTTCGGACAAACCCCAACGACCCAATCTACGAACGGCAGCAGACGAACTTTGAGCGGGCAGGCTTCCCCGACGCTTGGGACCTCACCCCCGGCGGCATGACCACCGACGGGCGGCAGATCGTGATCGCCATCCTAGATGCAGGTTTTGATACCGACCACGAAGACCTAACCGAAAACCTCTGGCAAAACACAGCAGAAATCCCCCTGAACGGCATCGACGACGATAACAACGGCTACATAGACGATGTCTATGGCTGGGACATGGCCAACGATGATCCCTTTGTACCTGAGAACGGCCACGGAACCCAGGTCCATGGCCTAATCGGCGCGAAGGGAAACAACGGTATTGGCGTAGCTGGCACAAATTGGGATGCGCAGGTGATGCTGTTAAGCATCACCTCTACGGCCGACGTAGTAGAAGCCTATGAATACATCCTAGACCAACGCCGCCGCTACAACAACTCCGACGGCGAAGCGGGGGCGTTTGTGGTAGTCACGAACGCCAGTTTTGGCATTGAAGGGGGCACTTGTGCGAACAACTCCGCTTGGGGGAATATGTACGACGAAATGGGCCGCGTCGGCATCCTAACCGCAGCGAGCACGGCCAACCGCCATTGGGATGTAGATGTGTTTGGAGACATGCCAACCGACTGCCCAACCGATTACCTGATCGGTGTAGCCAACTTGAGCGAGAACGACTTGCTGTACCGTTCGTCTGGGTTTGGTAGGGAGAGCATTGACCTTGCCGCACCTGGAGAGGGGAGTTATTCTACGGGGCTAAACGGTTCGTATGCCTCCTTCGGTAGCACGAGCGCGGCGGCGCCTTACGTGACTGGGGCCGTTGCGTTGCTGTACGCAACGCCCTGCCCATCCTTGCAGGAGCGGGTGCGGGAAGACCCCGCTGCGGCTGCTTTATTGGTCCGCGATGCCATCCTTAGTTCTACCGATGCGAATCCTTCTCTTACTACCCGCACCGCTACGGGCGGAACGCTAAACGTGGCCGAGGCCCAGCTCCTACTCGCAGAAAACTGCGATGCAGAAGAACGCGAAGCGTTCGCGATTACAACCATCTACCCCAATCCCGCAACCACCAATACCACCATTGAGACGAACGCACTGGTTTTTAGCGATGGGGCTAGGGTAGACCTCTACGATGCGTTAGGGCGTCACGTTAGGGGAGGGCGGGCCGTCCGGATCGGGACGAACCCTATCCGGCTTGATTTAAGCGTAAACGGATTGGCCGCAGGTGCTTATCTGGTGCGGGTCACCGAACGGGACCGAGTAGCAGAAGGCCGACTGGTAATACAGTAATAAGACCTCAAGACTTTGCTGAAATGAACAACACCGACTTGGCCAACAGCTACAACAAAATTGCTGATAAATGGGACGCTCAAATGGAGGGCTCAGCCTACGGCTTGCCGATGGTAGACAGAGCTGTTGAATACTGTCTGAACAAAGCGCGTGCGCTAGACGTAGGCTGCGGTAGCGGCGGGCGAATCATTGACCGATTACTAGCAGAAGGCTTTGAACTAGAAGCGTTGGATATTTCCAGCTCAATGCTTGAGCTTGCTCGGGCAAAGCATCCGGAAGTGGTGTTTCAACAGGCAGACATCTGTGATTGGGAAACAGACCAAGTGTACGACTTGATCGTGGCGTGGGATAGTATTTTTCATTTGCCAGTTAAGTCTCAAGGGCCAACTTTGGCAAAGCTCTGCGGCTTGCTCAAACCGAAGGGCATCTTACTCTACACCTGTGGTGATGTGGTAGGGGAGCACTTTGACAACTGGCACGGCGAAGTTTTTCGTTATGGCTCCGTTGGGATAGCAGAAAACCTTCGTATAATTGAAGACTGTGGTTGTGTGTGTAAGCATTTGGAGCTGGACCAGTTTCCGGAAAAGCACGTTTGTGTCATTGTTGAAAAAAAATGAATCCATGAAAATTGCTATTGCCCAAATTGCTCCCGTCTGGTTAGACCGGGCCGCTACGCTGAAGAAAATCATTACCTACGTAGAAGACGCTGCTGGCAACGACGCTGACTTGGTGGTGTTTGGGGAAACGATCTTGCCCGGTTATCCTTTTTGGTTGGATGGGACGGGCGGAGCCCGCTTCAACAACCCAATGCAGAAAGACATGTTTTTGCACTACGCCACCGAAGCCGTCTGCATTGAAGAGGGGATGCTGGACCCGCTTTGTAGTCGATGTAGAGCGCTTGGTATTGCGGTGGTGGTTGGTATTCTGGAGCGTCCGTTAGACCGGGGCGGGAGTTCGGTTTACTGCTCATTGGTATACATCGACAAAGCGGGGACCATCCAGAACGTACACCGCAAACTACAGCCTACCTACGAGGAACGTTTGGTCTGGAGCCCAGGAGATGGGCACGGCCTACGAACCTTCCCGATAGAAGGTTTCCGGCTTGGCGGCTTGAACTGTTGGGAGAACTGGATGCCGCTACCGCGCGCCGCCCTTTACGGCCAGGGAGAGACGCTCCATGTGGCCATTTGGCCGGGGAACGTACGTAATACAGAGGTACTTACCCGCTTTTTGGCGCGTGAAGGGAGGAGTTACTGCATCTCCGTTTGCGGGTTGATGCGGCAGGAAGACGTGCCGAAGGGCACGCCTTACTACAAAGAGATCGTTAAGCATCTCGGCGAGATGCCTGCCGACGGCGGCTCCTGCCTCGCCGCCCCTGACGGTAGCTGGCTCATTGAGCCCATCGCCGGTAAAGAGGCCTTAGTGTATGCCGAGATAGACCCCAAGGAAGTGCTCCGCGAGCGACAAAATTTTGACCCCAGCGGGCATTATGCTCGGCCAGATGTGACGCAGCTGCGCGTTAATCGGGAGCGGCAATCGGTGGTTAAGTTTGAGGCCGAGGGGGGGTAGGTAGTAAATTTCGTTGCAGATTACACTGTACTAGTTCCCTTCCCAAGGGAAGCTTCCACAATCAATGTTGAGAATGGTAATAACTACTTGATCAGTAACGGGCTCACAGGAAACGAAATCAAAGGGAGCAACATCTGGATCATCGGTAGTTAGCGTTAGTGTTACGCTTCCTGCTGATATGTCTGTGGTAGAGGGAGCGTAGGAAGTTGCATCTGCTAAGCGTACAGGAGGCACTAAGATTGTGCCGTTAGCACTGAGGAAGTCACCTGTTCCGCTACTCGTCCAGGTTGCACCAAAGTCGGTGCCGTCACTTGCTGCTAAGTCATTAGGCACAATAGATGCTCCCATGATTTGGAAGGCGGCACTGCGACAGACAGTACCACCGTTTCCGGCTTCAGCCATTATGTCTAACGTGGCAACAATGGATACTGTGTTACTGGTGTCTGCACATAGATTTCCGTTGCAGTCTGTGATGTTTACAACGCTCCGGAACCATGAAGTGTCGGAGGTGATATTGGTGGAGGTAGGTAGGAATACCTCTGTAATGGCACCTGCAATTGGGGTGAAACCTGTAGAGTCACTCTGCGTACTGATGAACCACTGGAAGCTAAGGTCGTCACTGCCTGTTGCAGGAGTTAGTACAGTGAATGGGTTGGGCTCTCCGCCAACACAGACCTCTTGATTTCCACCTAGAACTGAGGCGGTAACTTGGCCGATTGAAACGTTTAGGGTCTGAATGAAAGCACCACAACGACTATTGAACCCTGTGCCATCAGAACTTCTGGTAAAAGAATAACAGCCTACTGCTGCTACCCCAGGGGTGATCGTTTGATTACAAGGGTCATAAACTTCCATAGATGGGGCGTCGGCTGCTTCCCATATTCCTTCACAAATCACTCCCTCGCAAGGAAATATTTCGTTTAAGAAAATAGCTTCACTTTCATCGCTTACACATTGGTTAATATTCACCGTTTGATTGGTGTTGGTAGGGCAACACTCTTTAGTAATTGCAATGCCCTTGCCATTGTCATTGTTTCCTGGAGCTGGAACCGTTTCGGCCACGTGATTCAAATCGGTATCAAACTCTGCGACACAAGCATCGAATAAGGATTCAGTAGAGACGTATATCCGATTTGTTGTTTCACTATAAATGATACCAGTTGCCAAGTGGTAACCGTCACCATCAGAGGCGTTGTCTGGGTCTGATTGTGCAAGTAGCTCGTAAGCGTCACCAGCCGCATTGAGGCCAAACTTCATGATGTAGGACGCACCGGCAAGCGGGCTTGGAGGAACTGGTCTATTATCTCTTTTTACAACGATGTAAATGTTTCCATCGCCATCAAGCGTAATACCTTGTATGCCGGTGGTAAGCGTAGGGAAATCAGGGCCCATGTCTAATGGTTCTATACAACTACTTCCATCAAAATCATCAGCTGTAAAGCGCCAGACATAGTTGCTTCCAGAATTAGAGAAGAAGCCTTGGGTAACATAAAACTCTTCTGTAGACTGATCGACATACATGCCCCAGTCTGTGGAAGGGATTATGTTTACGGCGTTTCCGTCGCTGTCTACGGTGCAGAAGTTTATACCGCTTGGGGGGTTAGCAGCGTTTTCTCCGTTTGCGGTATTGGGGAAAAGGGCATCTTCGCACAGGTTGTACCTATTGATTGCAAATGGCCCGCCAGGGGTGTTGGAATATAGGTAGGTTCCTATACTGCCTAGGTTGAATTGCCCCAAGGTAGTAATGCCAAATTCTGTTTCGGGAAGAATTTGTCCGTCACAAGTAAATCTTCTAATTTCATGGTTAGCCCCTTCTGACTCGCCGATGTAAACAAAACCGTTAAAGTCAACTGCAAGGCCATGCGGGCGGTTAAGTTCTTCCATTTCAGTGGCGTTATCAAACCATGCGCCACCGCTAGCACTAGATATTTCAGTGAAACTACCATCGCTGTTCACTAGGAATTTGTGTACGGCTCCATCTGTGGTGGGTTCATTTAAATAAACCATCTCCTCACAATTGCAGCCTATCGAACAATCTTGTTCGTTCATGGTAACCGTGATGTCTGTAAAGCAGCTTGCATCGCCCGCTGCGTTATTTAGGTAAATGCGAACATTATAGTCTCTACTACCGGTAGGGTTGGTTAAGCCCGTCAGTATCTGTACTGGAAAAACCGTCCCGATATCTGTACGAGGCCCTGTGCCATCAAAAGAATCACCTTCATTTACGGAGTAAGAAAGCCCACCGACAACTGAGCTTATCTGTACAAAACCATCGGCGTTAATGGTTGCGCCATCACTACCACAAGAGGGCTGAATAGTAAAAACGGCCGCTTCTGGTTCAGCACCTACGGCACATTGTGCATATAGGGGGGGCTGAAAACATAAAAAAACGATGGTTGAAACGAAGGAAAGGAACAACTCTTTCATGGGAAACTGGTATAAGATAGTACTGCTGATTTAGGATAGTAACGCAAAAGTGACTACTCAGCAAAAGTACCAATTTTATAGGGGACAGCTCTGGATTGTGGTACCCAGGCATGGTAAGTGCATCGTTTCCTATAATGGCCGCAGAGGGTTAAAGTCAACAGGCTTAAGACAATTTTAGTGAAACCGCATCTTGCACCTGCGGCCGCGCCCTGGATAAAGGAGTAAAGGTTGAGAGGAGTAAAGGTTGGAAACAGTTGCTGGTGGTTCTACTGGAGAGGGTGGTCCCTCTTTTCCCCTTCCCCCCTTACTCCCTTCCCCTACAAACCAACTTAGTTAAATTTACTACTTTGCGACGCCAAACCCGTAAATACGGCATTCATTAGCTAACCTAACAACTGACAACTTATGTACAAACTAATCCTTTTTGGCCTAGCCCTAACGCTTGGCTTTTCTTCATGTGTGACCAAGAAACAATACGATGAACTGCAGGCAAGCATGCAACAGAGGCTTGATGCCAATCAGCAAAAAATGTCGCAGCACAACCAAGAGATCAACCGCTATGCCGAGCGCCTTGCGGAATGTGAGCGTAGAGAAGCTGTCGTAATTACCCGCGTCGAAGCCGCGCAAGCACAAGCCGCACAGGCCCAAGACCAAATCGCTGACCTCCGCAAACAACGCGACCAGCAAGCTACCCAAGTAGGTGACCTAACGGTCCTTAGCCAAGGCGCTAACCAGAACGTTGGCAATACACTTAAGCAGTTGGAAGGCAAAGACAAATACATCCGCCTGCTGCAAAACGCTAAGTCTAAAGCCGACTCCATCAACCTCGCTCTCGCGGTGAACTTGAAACAAGTACTGCGCGACGGCATCGACGATGCGGATGTAGACATCAAGGTCGATAAAACCGTTGTTTACATCAACCTGTCCGATAAAATGCTCTATAAATCGGGGTCTTACCAGATCACGGACCGAGCCGGAGAGGTACTGCAAAAGATCGCCACCATCGCCAAGAGCCGCCCCAACCTAGAGCTGATGGTAGAAGGCTACACAGACAACGTGAGCATCAATACCAACTGTATCAAGGACAACTGGGACCTTTCCGTTCTACGCTCAACCTCTGTAGTTAAGGCACTCCAGAACGATTACGACATCGACCCCAACCGCCTCATCGCCGCAGGCCGAGGGGAATACAACACCTTGGCCGATAACGCTACGGCCGAAGGCCGTAGCACCAACCGCCGTACGCGGATCATCTTGCTGCCTAAGCTCAACGAGTTCTACGACCTGCTAGACCCAACGAAGATCCCGGAATAGACGCTGAACCTGCATTGAGCAAACAGCTAAGAACACAGGAGCCCGTCAGTACAAATGACGTGGCTCCTGTGTTTTTTGGCATAAACTGTGGGTGTGGTATTCCCTTCCCAAAACGCCATTAGAGCGGCGAAACCCGACAATAAACGAGGATTTCAAGCGGGAATACACCAAAAATGCCAAGAACATAGTTAAATTTGCTATGTTCTGATGCTGGTGGTATTTTATGGTACTATTAGGAAGAACCGATTACATCCCTCCAAGAGAGCGTTTTAACCACTTACTGATTACTTACAATACTCAAGATGAAAAATCTTATTCAACTTTGCTTCGTTCTGCTGCTGCTGGCGTTTGCACTCCCTGTTCAGGCCCAGTTTCGTAGCGAAATGCGGACGGCCAACAAAGAGTATGAACTGAAAGCTTTTAACCTTGCTGTAGAGTCTTACAAGCGGGCATTGGCGCGTAGACCCTCCGACGTGACGGCACTTAGCCGGATTGCTGATTCCTACCGGATGCTTAACCAAATGCAAACCGCACATGCTTACTACCAACAAGCGGTACGGGAGAAACGGGTAAAGCCGAACGTTTTTCTTGAGCACGCACATGTACTTAAGAGCCTCGGAGATTACCAAGGAGCCAAGCAATGGTACCTTCTATACGCCCGCGATCATGACGGAGTAGTTGGTAACCACTTCGCGCAGAGCTGCGACTTCGCCATCGCGCAGTCTAATGCCGACGGAGGTTTCACCGTTCAGGCTATCCCTTCCAACTCTCCGATCTCTGACTTCGGCCCGAGCATGGTGACCCCAACCGAGGTAGTCTTCAACTCCGCGCGTACGGCGGCTGGCAACTTTGATGGGCAGGCGAGAAACAAACCCTTCGTCGCTGCCGTAGGCCCTGACGGCAGCCTCCAGCAAGCCTTTGAACTGCGGACCGGCTACACCGACCCCGCAGGCAACGTTGGTCCGGTAAGCTACAGCCCCGACGGCCGCCAGGTCATCTTTACCCGCAACAACTTCACGGCCGGCACCCGAATGATCCCCGAAGCGGGCATCAGCATGAACCTGATGATTGCCGATATCAACGCTCAGCAACAATGGGTAAACGCTAGGCCACTACCTTTCAACGGTACAGACATCAGTTCTGGCTTCGGAACTTTCTCTGCCGATGGTAACTCCATTTACTTCTCCAGCAATCGCCCCGAAGGCTACGGTGGTTACGACATCTACCGTGTGAGCCGCCAAGGACAAAGCTGGGAGGCCGTACCTGAAAACCTAGGGACGGTTGTGAACTCCGTAGGAGATGAAATTACGCCCTTCTTCGATGGTGCAAGTCTTTTCTTTTCTTCCAACTGGCACCACGGCTTAGGCGCTTACGATGTGTTCCGCGCCGAGGTGGTCAATGGTCGTCCATCCACGCTTTACCACATGGGGAGCGGCATCAACTCTGAGCGCGATGACTTCGGTTTTGTGTATGACCCCGTTACGAGTAGCGGTTATTTAAGCTCTAACCGCATTGGCGGCTCGGGGCAAGAAGACATTTACCGTGTCGGTCGTGCTAATGTAAACAAGGTGCTCATGGTGATGTCTGCGCAAGATGGTTCCGTGATCTCTAACGCAGCGGTTGATTTCAGCAGTTGTGGTGGTCAGGTTTACGCGACCGATGCTGGTGGGCGTTATGTTTTTCAGCCAACGGATGGTATGAACTGCGAGATCGTCATCGGGGCCAACGGCTTTCAGGCTGTTCGGGTGCCTTTACAAAACCTCAGGCCCGACGGGCAGAACATCGTTCGGGTATCCCTAAACCCTACCTCAGTTACTGGTGGCGGCAGTGGCGGTGGTGGATTTAATGGAAACGGCAGTAGCGGTATGAACGGTGCAAATAGTGGCGGCGGCGTTGTTGGCGGCGGCGGCTTTAGCGGCAGTATGCCTGCCGGGGGAGGACCTGCGCCTCCCGGAGCCTACCGTGGTTACATAACCGATGCGCAGACCGGCCAGGGCGTTCCCGGTGCCAATGTTCAGGTAACACAGCGTACAACGGGGCAAACGGCCAACTTCAATACTTCTTCCAACGGCAGCTACCTAATGGAGCTTGCGCCGTACAACACTTACGACATAATGGTTACGGCCTATGGCTATGAAACGGTTAAGTTTCCGGTTACAAACGAAGACGGTAGCAACCCCAACGTGTTGGGCAACATGACGCTTCTCCCGGATAGCAATGTTTCTTCCGGAGGCGGTTCTACGCAGAGCGGAAGTTCTTCTGGGGCAACTTCGTACACCCAAGTACAAGGCTACTCCGTTCAGTTGGCCAGTGTTCGTGAAGCACCAGATCTTAGTAAATTTAGTAACGTACGTGATCTTGGCCGTGTTTATGACGTAAATGATGGAAATGCCTACAAAATTCGCCTCGGCGTATTTTCTACCCGCGCGGCAGCAGACCGGGCAGCGGCGGCGGCTAAGGCGAGCTACCCTGGGGCTTTTGTCGTGTCGGATAGTGGTACTTCCGCGTCGTCGTCTTCCAGTACGTCAACTTATGTTCCTCCCAGCAACCCCACCGTCATCACTACCCAGCCGTCTACGAGCACAAGTGGTAGCTTTGGCCTTTATAAAGTCCAGTTGGGCGCTTACGGAAAGCCGGAGAATTTTGACCGCATGAAGGCGCAGCAGCTGGGTACGCTCGAAACGACCCGCCGTGGTAACCTGACCTTGTTCATGATCGGGAACCTCAACTCCCTGACGGAGGCACGCAACGTGCAAAACCAAGCGCGTTCCGCTGGTTATTCTGGCGCTTTCGTGTTGGAAAGCGTTAATGGTGTCTTGAAGAAACTTTCTAACTAGAACATTAAAGCACACTGCTCAACACCGCGCAAAATTATGTTTTGCGCGGTGTTGTTGTTTTGCGCATAACCTTGATACAAGAAAAAAGCATTATCCTTGGGTCTTCCGTATAACCAGACGACTCCCGAATGATCGCACTCAAACCACTCCACCAGCCCCCGAACCAAGCGGATTTGTTGCTTACCCACGAGGCCATCCAGCCTTTCATTCACCGAACGCCGGTGATGACGAACGCAAGCCTAGACCGAATGGCGGGCTGCAAACTGTTCTTCAAGTGTGAGAACTTCCAAAAAATCGGGGCTTTTAAGATGCGGGGCGCCGCCTCGGCGGCCCTGCGCCTAACGGAAGAGGAGCGGGCCAAAGGCCTCGCTACCCACAGTAGCGGCAACCACGCCCAAGCGGTAGCAATGGCAGCGAAGACGCTTGGTATACCAGCCTACATCGTGATGCCGCACGATGCGCCCAAGGTGAAAATTGCGGCAGTAGAGGGCTACGGAGCCAAGATCAGTTACTGCGTCAATACGCCCAAAGATCGCCAGGCTGCGCTGGAGGAAGTAGTCGTACAAACGGGGGCTGCCTTCATCCATCCGTTCAACGATTTTGGCGTGATTGCGGGGCAAGCAACGGCGGCGATGGAGTTAATTGAAGACACGCCCGGCATTGTGTTAGACACCCTACTTGCGCCCGTTGGCGGCGGAGGACTGATGGCGGGGACGGCACTGGCGGCGCGTTATTTTAGCGTCCAAGCAGTAGCTTGGGGCGCCGAACCTCACAATGTAGATGATGCGGCGAGATCGCTGGTGCAGGGCTCGGTACAGAGCAATGAAACGAATGAGACCGTTGCCGATGGCCTACGAACGAACCTTGGCGAAAAAACCTTTACGGTCATCCGTAAGCGCGTACCCAAAATCCTCCTCGTCTCCGAAGAAGAAATTGTTGCCGCTATGCGCCACATCTGGGAACGGATGAAAATCATCATCGAGCCAAGCTGTGCCGTACCCTTCGCCGCCGTACTCCGTTACCCAGAGATGTTTGCAGATAAAAACATCGGCATCATCCTGACGGGGGGGAATGTTGACGTGGTGGGCCTACCGTTTTAATATGTACGACCTCCACGGAGCGCACAAAAAAACAAGCACTGCATCCTGCGGCCGCGCCAAAACAGTCAGTATATCTTACTTATCTTCGCGCACTAAAAGAAAAACAATATGCCCTACCTCTTTACTTCGGAGTCGGTCTCCGAAGGCCACCCAGATAAAGTCGCCGACCAGATCAGCGATAACCTCGTTGATCACTTCCTCGCTTTTGATCCTTCTTCCAAGGTCGCTTGCGAAACGATGGTAACCACCGGCCAGGTCGTCCTTGCCGGAGAAGTAAAATCCAAAACTTATCTCGACGTACAAACCCTCGCCCGAGACGTGATCGAACGCATCGGTTACACCAAGTCGGAGTATATGTTTGAGGCCCAAAGCTGTGGCGTACTCTCCGCCATCCACGAGCAAAGCCCAGACATCAACCAGGGCGTTGAACGAACCAAGAAAGAAGACCAAGGCGCCGGAGACCAAGGAATGATGTTCGGTTATGCCACCGACGAAACCGACAACTACATGCCGCTGGCGCTAGACCTAAGCCACCGCATCCTCCAAGAGCTGGCCGCCATCCGTAAGGCCGGTAAGAAAATGAAGTACCTCCGCCCAGACTCGAAGAGCCAGGTAACCATTGAGTACGACGACAACCACCAGCCCATCCGCATCGACTCCATCGTCGTTTCTACCCAACACGACGACTTCGACGACGACAAAAAGATGCTCGCCAAAATCAAAGACGATGTCATCAACATCGTGATCCCCAAGGTGAAGCGTGGCCTCAAGAAAAACCTCAAGAAACTGTTCACCAAAGACATCACCTACCACGTAAACCCAACAGGCAAGTTCGTGATTGGTGGCCCACACGGAGACACCGGCCTCACCGGCCGCAAGATCATCGTTGATACCTACGGCGGCAAGGGCGCACACGGCGGCGGCGCTTTCTCCGGCAAGGACCCCAGCAAAGTAGACCGCTCGGCGGCCTACGCCACGCGCCACATCGCGAAGAACCTCGTAGCCGCCGGCGTTGCCGGCGAGATCCTCGTACAGGTCTCCTACGCCATCGGCGTAGCCAAACCAACTAACATTTACGTCAATACCAACGGCTCCGCCAAGGTGAAGATGACCGACGCGCAGATCGCTAAGAAGATCGAAGAGGTCTTCGATATGCGCCCCTACGCCATTGAAACCCGCCTGAAACTGCGCAAACCGATCTATTCAGATACCGCAGCCTACGGCCACATGGGCCGAACGCCAGAGAAGAAAAAACTGTCTTTCAAAGACGGCTCCGGTAAGGTGAAAACCATGAACGTAGAAACCTTCACTTGGGAAAAGCTAGACTATGTCGGCAAGGTGAAAAAGGCCTTCAAAATCAAGTAAGCCTTCCTTTTCTCTTTCAAAAAAAATGGCCCAGCGCAAAGCGCTGGGCCATTTTTTTTGAAAGAAAAAAGGAAGGCTTTGTGGCTAGTGGGCTAGCCAGTAAGTTTCGTTAGCTCAGAACGCAGATATTTTGGTCGCTGGCTAAACGAAAAACCACTTGCATAG
>CALEDI010000273.1 GCA_937949535.1 uncultured Lewinella sp.
TTCGCGCCGAAGGGCTGCGAGATCATCGGCATCACGGGCAGCAACGGTAAGACGACGACCACGATGCTGACCCAGCACCTGCTCGACTTCGCCGACGTGAAATCACTAGCCGGCGGCAACCTCGGCGACAGCTTCGCCCGCCTACTGCTAGACCACGAACCGCAGGACGTGTACGTGCTCGAACTCTCCAGCTTCCAGCTCGATGGCATGGTGACCTTCCGCCCCAGCATCGCGACGGTGCTCAACATCACGCCCGATCACTTAGACCGCTACAACTACCAGCTCGAAGCCTACGCGGACTCCAAAGTAAGCATCGCCAAGAACCAGCGCCTCGCAGACCGACTCTTCGTCCTTGCCGACTACGAAACCATTGCACCTGCGCTCCGCCGCCAAAAAATTGACGCCAAAATCACGACGATCTCCGACGAAGACGTCCGGGGCGGAAGTGTCTTCATTGATGGCTACGAATTTACGCTCGGAACGGGCAGCCTGCGCGGCCGCCACAACGGACTGAACGCCCTCTTCGCCATCCGCATCGCGCTGGCACTCGGCGTGAGCGAAAAAGAAATACAGCTGGCCCTCGACAGCTTCGTCCCCGCGCCACACCGCATGGAAATCATCCCGACTTCCGACGGCCGCACATGGATCAACGACAGCAAAGCCACCAACGTAGACGCGACCTACTTCGCCCTCGAAGCGATGACCGGCCCCACCGTCTGGGTTGCGGGAGGAACAGACAAAGGCAACGACTACGACGTGCTCTTGCCGCTCGTTACCGAGAATGTCCACACCCTAATTTGCATGGGCGCGGACAACGCTAAACTCGTCGAAGCTTTCACCGGCAAGGTGGAAAACCTCTACGAATGCCGCAGCGCCGCCGCCGCTGTCACCTTCGCCAGCCAACTGGCAAAGAAAGGCGACACGGTACTGCTGAGCCCTTGCTGCGCCAGCTTCGACCTATTCAAGAACTACATCGACCGAGGAGACCAGTTCCGCGCGGCCGTTAAAAAACTCAACGCATGAACATCTCAGCACGCATAGCGACGGAGTTGCGGGGAGACCGCGTGATCTGGGCCATTGTGGTCTTGCTGGCCATCATTTCTATGGTGTCCGTCTTCAGTTCCGCATCTTCCTTGGCCTACGCCGAGCGCGCAGGCGAGGTGAGTTACTACCTCATCAAGCACGGGGTAATCCTAGCGTTTGGTCTGGTGGTTATTTACGTTTGCCACCTACAGGCGTATACAAAATTTAGCCGTTGGGCACCGGGAATGCTGGTGGTCGCGATTGTGCTTTTGTTGCTCACGATGTGGTTTGGGCCAGTCATCAACAACTCCCAGCGTTGGCTGAAAATACCGTTTGTGGGGCTCACCTTCCAGACCTCCGACTTTGCGAAGCTGGCCCTGATCCTTTTCGTTGCCCGCTCGATTGGCTCGAAGCAGGACGTCATCAAAGATTTTCAAGGTGCCTTCTTGCCCATCATCTTGCCGGTGATCGGGATATGTATGCTGATTGCGGTCAATGACCTCTCTTCGGCCCTGATGCTGTTCTTGGTCTGTATGCTGATGATGATTGTTGGGCGGGTGGCTTTGCAGTACGTGGTGATGCTTGTTTTGCTGGGCATCTCTGTTTTCAGCCTGATGGTGATGTTGGGGGCCAAGTATCCCGAAATTCTCCCCCGTGCTTCTACTTGGGAGAAGCGGATCGAAACCTTCGTGAACCCAGCCGCAGCTACTACCGATGACCGTTACCAGATCACTAAAGCGCAGATTGCGATGGCCAACGGTGGTATAATTGGCGTTGGGCCAGGCAACTCTACCCAGCGCAACTACGTGCCTTCTGCTTATGCTGATTTCATCTACGCCATCATCGTGGAAGAGTATGGTGCGGTTGGGGGCTTAGCGCTCATCTCGCTATACGTGCTCTTATTTTTCAGGATCGTACGGCTCGTTACCAAAAGCTCAAAGGCCTTCGGGGCTATGGTCGCCTTCGGGATCGGCCTTGCTGTTCTGCTACAAGCCTTCATGAATATCGCGGTCAACCTCGACCTCGTACCCGTCACCGGACTTACCCTTCCCCTCATCTCGATGGGTGGTACGTCTGTATTGTTCACCTGTGTTTCGTTCGGCATCATCTTGTCGGTCTCGAAGTACATAGAAGCTGTTACTGCTGATGCGACGTAACCTCACCCCCGACCCCTCTCCGGCGGAGAGGGGAGCAACGACACCTGTTCGGGTGATCGTAAGCGGCGGCGGCACCGGCGGGCACATCTACCCGGCCATCGCCATTGCGGACGAGCTGAAGCGGCTTCGCCCAGATACCGAGTTCCTGTTTGTGGGGGCTACGGGCAAGATGGAGATGGAGAAGGTACCGATGGCGGGGTATAAGATTGTTGGCCTGCCAATCCGTGGCCTTGACCGGACGAAGAAGTTGGCGAACCTGAGCTTCCCGTTCAAGTTGATCGCGAGCCTGTGGCAGAGCCGCAGCATCATCAAAGACTTCCGCCCCGACGTGGTGGTGGGTACCGGCGGCTACGCTGGCGGGCCGATTCTTTACGTTGCGGCGAAGATGGGCGTACCAACGCTGATTCAGGAACCGAACGCCTTTGCTGGCCTCGCCAATAAATGGGTGGGCAAGTATGTAGACAAGGTCTGTGTGGCGTTTCTGGGGATGGAGAAATTCTTCCCGAAGGATAAACTAGTGGAGACGGGTAATCCGGTGCGGGAGGAGATGTTGGAGCGGGTGATCGCGAAGCAGTGGGCTTCTTCGAAAGAAGCAATCTCGCCTACAAAGCCTCAAGAAGAACACAAGTCAACAAAAGCCGGTACTCACAAACTTAGTGATGGAATGGAATCACTGTTTAGCAAGCCTTATCCATCTACGGCCCTCCCTAAAGTGATGAACGTTCTCCTCATGGGCGGCAGCGGCGGTGCCCGTTCTCTTAACGAAGCACTACGCGACAATACCGAGCAGATTCAGGCGCGGCCGCAGGTGCAATGGACGTGGCAGTGCGGTAAAAACTACTACGACGCTTTCAAAGACTGCGCTACCGCGCAGCTGGAAAACGTAACCATCTCTGCCTTCATCGACGACATGGAGTCTGCTTACTCCGCCGCCGACATCGTCATCGGCCGAGCAGGCTCTACGACTATAGCCGAAATCCAGTTCCTTGGCAAACCAACCATCCTCGTACCCAGCCCCTGGGTAGCCGAAGACCACCAAACCATGAACGCCCGCGCACTCACCGAGCGCGATGCCGCCGTACTAGTAGCCGATCAAGAAGTAAACGAAAAGTTGGTACCCGCAGTCTTCAACATTCTTGACGACGACGAACTAAAAAACAGACTCAGCACCCGCGCCCGCGCAATGGCCCAAACCGGCGCCGTAACCCGCATCGCTAACGAAGTATTGAACCTTATTTACTCATCCAAAAATTTCTCAAAATGATGAAATTGACTGACATAAAGCAAGTCTACTTTATCGGTGTCGGTGGAATAGGGATGAGTGCGGTAGCTCGCTACTTCAACAGCCGTGGGCTAGAGGTGCTCGGTTACGACAAAACCGAAACGCCGCTAACCCGCGCCCTCGAGGCCGAAGGCATCGCTATCCATTACGGAGCCGCCAACACCAGCCTCGTACCCGACGCTGCGGATGACCTACTCGTAGTCTGGACCCCAGCCATCCCGGCCGACTTCGCCGAACTCGTGAAGGTGCAAACCGGCAACTACAAGCTCTACAAACGCGCCCAAGTCCTCGGCCTCATCAGCCGAGGTATGGACTGCGTCGGCATCGCCGGAACCCACGGTAAAACGACCACCACCACCATCACTACCCACCTGATGATGACGGCGGGCCTCGGCCCCCACGCTTTCTTGGGCGGCATCCCGCGCGACTTCGACGGCAACTACGTCCACGGCAACAGCGATTGGGTAGTTGTAGAAGCCGACGAATACGACCGCAGCTTCCTACAGCTAGACCCCACCATCGCCGTCGTCCTCAGCGCCGACCCCGACCACCTAGACATCTACGGAGACCACGAAAACATGCTGGAAACCGGCTTCCGCGCCTACGCCCGCCGGGTGAAAGAAGGCGGACAGTTGATTGTTCGGTATGATATTGCGCATCATTTTTGCACCTCGTCCCCCAAAGGAGGCGGCGGCTCAGATGTTGGAGGTGTGGATGCTCGCTGCGCTCGTAACCTCACCCCCGGCCCCTCTCCGGTGGAGAGGGGAGACGTTGGAGACGAGGCCGGCGTTGGAGGCATTATAGGCGTTACAGAAGACGACTCAGACGTTGGGAGCGTTACCTACAACTCAAGCGGTGAAATGCTTGCCAGCCACACACCTGCCACACCTCCAACGCCTGCCTCGTCTCCAACATCCCCCGACCGACTCCCCCTTTGGGGGCTGGGGGGCCAAGAATCGGGGGTGAGGTTACACACCTTCGGCATAAACCAAGGCGACTACTGCGCCCAGAACGTCCGTGTAGAAGACGGCGCTTTCCACTTCGACTTGAAGGAGCCGGACGGCCACCTCATCCCGAACATCCGCACGGCATTGCCCGGGCGGCACAACGTAGAAAACGCCGTTGCGGCCTGCGCCGTAACCCGCCTTGCAGGCGGTAGCGAAGAAGCCCTGAAAAAAGGCTTGGCCTCCTTCCGAGGCATCGCGCGCCGCTTCGAGACCATGCTGAAAACGGACAAGATCGTCATCATCGACGATTACGCCCACCACCCAACGGAACTAGAAGCGGCTATCTCCGCCGCTCGCGAACTGTACCCCAACCAGACCATCCGGGGTGTATTCCAGCCCCACCTCTTCAGCCGTACCCAAGACTTCGCCGAAGGCTTCGCAAAAGCACTGGATTTGCTGGATGAGGCCATCCTCATCCCGATCTACCCGGCGCGCGAACTGCCCATCCCCGGCGTTACGAGCCGCCTCATCTTCGATAAGATGGGATCGGCCAACAAACGCCTACTCGACGATGAGCAGATGCTGGCCGCCACAGCGGAACTTACCGATGGCGTACTGCTGTTGTTAGGCGCCGGAAACATTGACGCGCTTGTCCCGAAAGTTGTCGCTAATCACCAAAATTCCCTCACCAATGGCTAAGAAGAAACCCAATAAGGTTACGCAAGTGCTGTTCTCCGTACTCGGCTTCGTCCGGGCCTACGGCTGGGTTGGGGTAGCGGTGATGGTCGCTGTTTTGGCGATATCGGCCATCTCCTCCCGGGAGGCGTCGCATGTAGAAACGGTAGCCCCCATCATTGAGCCGCTCGCCGAAGGCGAGGCACTCGTGACGGAGAAAGACCTACTAGACCGCCTAGCGGCCGGCTTCACGAAGCCGATGAGCGAACTCAGCCTGAGCGACATCGACATCGAGCGGGTGGAAAACGTGCTCGAAGGCCAAGCCTTCGTGGCCAATGCCGATGCTTACATCGACGACGACCTGCAGCTCAACATCTCCGTGACGCAGCGCGTCCCGCTCCTCCGCGTCATCGCAGAAAACGGGCAGAACTACTACCTCGACGAAGACGGCGTACGGATGCCACTCAGCGGTAGCTACACCGCGCGGGTGCCCGTTGCCTCCGGCAACGTCGTCCTCTGGTCAGACGACTTCATGGCGCACGAAGACAACCAACTCCGCCAGCTCGTTGAGCTGGCCCACTACCTGCGCCAAGACGACTTCCTCGACGCGCTGGTAGAACAGATCTACGTAAAGACCAACGGCGAGTTCGTCCTCGCCCCCAAGGTCGGAGACCAGGTGATTCACCTTGGTCGCTACAAAAAAGCAACGACGCAGGAACGCCTGCAACGTTTGAAAATCTTCTACCGCGAAGGCCTTCCCTACGAGGGGTGGCGCAAGTACAAAAGTTTTGACTTGCGCTTCTCCGACCAGGTGATTGCTCGGAAGAGGTAGCAGGTAGCAGGTTGCAAGTTGCAAGTTGCAGGTTGCCCGCATGGCAGACGTGATTTGCAGGTTGCAAGTTACAGGTTGCCGCATGTTAGACGTGAACCTGCAACCTGCAACCTGCAACCTGCAACTTGCAACCTGCAACCTGCAACCTACATACAACCAGAAGGCCAATGACCCTGGCCATATTTGTTAACCGTTTTAAATTATCGGATGTAATTATGACTACTGATACACAAACCCAAATTATTGCCGCACTAGACATCGGCACCACCAAAGTGTGCGCCCTCGTTGGACGACGGGACGAGCACGGACGGCTGGAAATCCTCGGGACCGGCAAGGTCGAATCCGAGGGTGTCATGCGCGGCGTCGTCTCGAATATCGAGAAGACCGTTCGCGCCATCAGCGAAGCTTGTGCGCTGGCCCAAAAGGCCAGCGGTGAAGACTTCGACATTGTTCACGTCGGCATCGCCGGGCAACACATCAAGAGCTTGCAGCATCGCGGAATGCTGGTTCGGGACAACGCCCAAGACGAGATCAGCCAGCGCGACATTGATCGCCTCATCAGCGACATGCACAAGCTCGTTCTCCCTCCGGGAGACAAGATCCTCCACGTGATTCCGCAGGAATACACCGTGGATATGGAGCAGGGCATCACCGACCCGATCGGGATGAGCGGCTCCCGCTTGGAAGCGAACTTCCACATCATTACCGGCCAGATCACGGCCAGTAACAACATCCACCGTTGCGTTGAGCGCGCTGGGCTGGAGATGGCTGGCGTCACGCTAGAGCCCATCGCCAGCGCTGCGTCTGTGCTTTACGAAGACGAGAAGAAGGCTGGCGTTGCGCTGGTCGACATTGGCGGTGGAACGACCGACATTACCATCTTCCAAGACAGCATCATTCGCCATACGGCCGTGATTCCTTTCGGTGGTAACGTCTTTACCAAAGACATCAAAGCGGGCTGTACCGTGATGGACGAGCACGCCGAAAAGCTGAAGGTGAACTACGGTTCGGCCCTCGCCAGCGAGGTGTTCGAGAACCGCCTCATCGTCATCCCCGGCCTGCGGGGCCGCGACCCGAAGGAAATCAGCGAGAAGAACCTCGCGCTCATCATCCAGGCGCGGGCAGAAGAGATTCTGGACCATGTGATGTGGGAAATCCGCCGTGCGGGCTTTGAAGGCAAGGAACTGATCGGGGGCATCGTGCTCACCGGCGGTGGAGCGTTGCTGAAAGACCTCGACAAGCTCACGGAGCTGCACACCGGCATGCCTGCCCGCGTAGGTACGCCGATTGAGCACCTCGCCCACGGCTACCAAGAGCGCCTCACCAGCCCGATTTACGCTACCGGCGTTGGTCTGCTGCTGCAAGGCTTTGCCGACATCGACGCAGGCAAGGTGAACCCCGCCGTTGCGCGCAAGCAAGCCAAGTTGGAAGCTGCTAAGGCCGAAGCGAAAGCTAAGGAAGAGGCGGCGCGGACGCAGGAGCAAGCAAAGGATAAGGAAGCCGTCTCCTCCGGTTCTAGCTGGTTCGATACCGCCTTCAAGAAAACCAAGGAATGGTTTGAGGCGGAGCCGGATGCGGACTTTTAGTCGTCAGCCGAATCAAATTTCGCCTGACGTAGTCGGCGAAATTTTTCGTCTGCCGACTTTGGTGGAGGTTCTAAGGCTAAAGTCGACAGGCGAACTTTTTATCCGACTTCGTCAGGCTAAAAAGAATTCGACTGGCGACTTGACTGACCTCAAAACCAAACCCTGCACCTGCGGCCCCGCCCAGATGCACATCAATTTCACCCAATACAAAAACTAGCGAACGAATACTTCGCTTTAGCCCACTAAAACATCTGATAATACTGGTTTCCAGAGGTGTGAACCAAGCTGAGGATAAGGGGCGACCATAATTCGCCAGGAAATTTTCCGGCGGCTTAAGTCCGTCAAAAAAGAAAAGTTGTCGCCTTAGGGCTCCTTTATTTTCTTTTTTGACGGACCCGCCGGAAAACTTACTGGACATAAATTAATCATTATGAATTTCGAATTCCCACAAGACGAAAGCCCGATCATCAAGGTGATCGGCGTAGGTGGCGGCGGTTCCAACGCCGTGAACCACATGTACAGCCAGGGCATCATCGGTGTCGATTTTGCGATCTGTAACACGGACCACCAGGCGATGGAAATGAGCCCGGTACCCACCAAAATCCAACTCGGCCCCAACCTGACGGAAGGGCGCGGAGCTGGCTCTAAACCCAACGTAGGCGCGCTTGCTTGCGAGGAGAGCATCGAGGACGTGAAGAAGTACCTCAACAACAACTGCCGGATGCTCTTCGTGACCGCCGGCATGGGCGGTGGTACCGGAACGGGGGCTGCGCCGATCATCGCTAAGACGGCCCGCGAAATGGGCATCCTGACGGTCGGTATCGTAACCTTGCCCTTCACTTTTGAGGGCCGCCGCCGCGCCACCAACGGTATGGAAGGCCTCAACGAACTGAAGGAAAACGTTGATACGCTCATCATCGTGAGCAACGACAAGCTCCGCCAGATCCACGGCAACTTGAACCTGAGCGAAGCCTTCGCTAAGGCCGATAACATCCTGACGACTGCCGCCCGAGGCATCGCCGAAATCATCACCGTTCCCGGCTACGTGAACGTCGACTTCGAGGATGTGAACACCGTCATGCGCGAGTCTGGCGTTGCCATCATGGGCACCGCTACCGCCGAAGGCGATGACCGCGCCCGCCAAGCCGTAGACCAAGCACTCCACAGCCCGCTGCTGGAAGACAACGACATTCGTGGCGCCCGCCACATCCTCCTCAACATCACCTCCGGAACCAAGGAAGTGACGATGGACGAGATCTTCGAGATCACCGAATTCGTACAGGAAGAAGCTGGCTACGGCACTGACCTCATCTGGGGTAACTGCTACGACGAGAGCCTAGGCGAGAGCCTCAGCGTGACCGTAATCGCGACCGGTTTCAACGAGAAGAAGAACCTCATTGCAGGCAAGGCAACCGACCGCCGCGTTGTCCACCTAGACGACCGCAAGCGCGACGAAGACGCGCCCACACAAACCCGCGTCAGCCTAGAAGACATCACCGGCGAAGCCGACCCCGTCGGCTACGGCAAAGACAACGCCGGTACCACCACCTTCGAGTTTGAAGACCTGGAGGAAGCCAAGGCCCGCCTGCGCCCACGCACCCGCAACGAGGAGCGCAGCTTCACGAACTCGTTCCTCCAGAACGAGGAGGAAGCCCGCCGCGAAGCCCTTCGCCTAGAGCAAGTTGCTCGCGACGAAGCGCGCCGCTCCGCTCTCCGCAACCGCACCGAACTGCCCAAGCTCAGCAACCCGAAAGTGGTGAACGAACTGGAAAGTCAGCCCGCTTACCTGCGCCGCAACATCCAACTCGACAACGTCGCCCCCAGCGACGAAGTAGAGCTCAGCCGCTGGAGCATCTCTGACGATGAGGAGATGCCGCTGCGCCGCGATAATCGGTACCTGCACGATAATGTGGACTAGTTGGATTTAACATGTTGAATGTTAAATCCCGCAGGGCTTGCGCTTGGTCACCTAATTCCTATTACACATCCGATAAGATTTATACGCATATATAATGTTGAGTCTGGCGTCCGATTAGGCACCAGCCTCAGCAATCACACCTTTTTTTAGCTTTGGACGCGCATGCCGGGGGGTCAATCCTGGTGTGCGCTTTTTTTGTGGCTAGCAGTTACGCCTGTGTTTTGTTTTGTGTTTTTAATGTTTTACCATATATTGTGGGTGTTACATCCTTTTTTGGATGTTTTATTCACCTAAATACATTAACTATGCTTTTGACTTCTCGCTTCTCGCTTTTCGTTGTTTTATTATGCTGCTCATTGACTTCATTAGCAGCCCAGTCTGTTAAAGGATTCTATTTGCGACCTCTGGAAGATAAGAACAGGATTGTGTCGGAATCCGAAATAGAGGAGTTAGCGTCTGATCTTTTACCAGTTTTGGGTTATAAGATGAAACTTGAATATTTTTTCACTAATGCTACCATTCATTCTTTGCAAAAGACTGCCTTTCTTAGTTTAAAAGAACCTCGAATAGCAGAAGATGTGCGAGCTGTTCTTAAAAATAGTCCATTGTTTAGTAGCATAATCGCAATTACTGATGAGGAAATAGTTGGGGGTGCTAATAGAGATGATTTTTTCTTGCCGCAAGAGAACCTTTCTTTAGACCCAGATTTACCAGAATGTTCTCTGCCTTACGAACCCAACGATCCTCATGTCTTTGACACCGAACATTTTGAAAAGATGCAACTGCCATGTGCATGGTCAATAACACAAGGTAGTCCTGATGTTACGGTAGCTGTTGTGGATTGGTATTTTGATGTAGAGCATCCTGAAATCCAAGGGAAAGTTCTAAATCCTTCATCTGTAGCCGCTACTGAATATGTACCTAGGATGGATGAGACAGGAGAATACGTAGTTGATAGTGAACGGCACGGTACAGTGATGTGTGCAGGTGCTGCTGGGGAGATTGATAACTCAATATGTGGTTCAGGAACAGGAGGGGGCAGCACCTTGAGGGTGTATTCTGGACACGAAGAAGGAGGAGTTTTAAATGCAATATGCAGGGCTGTAGATGAGGGGAATCAAGTTATAAGTTTATCTATATGGAGTTGTGCTTTTCAGGATGGTAATACACAAGAAATGGTTCGAGAAGTGTTTCAAGACGCCGTAAACAGAGGTGTCGTAATTTCCTTTTCAGTTTTATGTAATAACTCGATTTATCTTGAAAACATATCAGGTGTTCTTCTCGTGGGTTATGGATTGCCAAATGGAGGCTATAAGCCATATTGTGCTGATGTACGTGCTGTTGATCGTCCATGCCCACTTTACATAACAGAAGTAAGCGATTCAAAAGTTGAGTTTGTAGTTCCTTCTGATGACGCTTACACGCTTAAAGGAAGAAATCAGTGTTCTCCTGCTTATGGCGGTTCTTCACTAGGCGCTGCATACTTGGCTGGAATAGTGGCATTGATGATTGACGAGAACCCGTGTTTGTCACCTGCTGAAATTGAGCGTATTCTTTATCGCACTTCTGTAGATGTGGATAATCGTGAGTGTTGCCACCAAGATAGATTTGTAGAGGGGAAAGGGCTGGTGAATGCCTACCGTGCTGTCGAAATGGCCAGTGTTTTTGATCCTACTCTCCCAGATTTGATAGTTGAAGACGGTGACATAGAGACGATTGAGGATGAGGAAAAATTTTTTAACCTCATAGATGTGCATCCTGGCGGGCAGCTAAATATCTTTAACAGTAGAGTTAGCATAGATGGGAATCGATCAGGTCCGTATAATGACGGTAGGATTACAGTACAGCGTGGTGCAAAGCTGATCGTCAGAAACTCTACACTGACAACATCGCGTAGCAGTTCCTGTGAATTTGAAAGATGGGGCGGCATCCGTGTTCACGGAAATATTGACCGTGAACAACCTAATATGTTCAATGAGGATGGTGAGCTGGAAGTCAATACCCCACTTGATCTTAATGATGCGGGGGTAGTGATGCTACTGGACGAGACTGTAATTGAAAACGCAGTGAACGCGGTTGCTGCGACCGTACCGGGCTTGCCTTATCAAGATCAAGTAGACCGCTGGGGCGGATTAGTTATTGCTGATCGGGCAATATTTCGAAATAACTTTCGAGCTGCCGAATTTTTGCGCTATCCTCGGCAGTTCTCAGGAAACACCTTCAAGAATAAATCTGTTTTTAATGAGTGTGTGTTCATTACTACGGATGAAGAAGACACCAGATCCCTTGGGATTACCGCCTGGGATACGGATGGAGTTACAGTGACAAAGTCCACCTTTAAAAACCTCGGCCGTGAGTCAATAGTTACTATTGATGGAAGTTTTATTATTGAAGACGGAAATAATTTTATAAATGAAAGGGAAGAAGAAGACCATCGGCACATCATGTCTATGGCTACTTATCCTTATTCCGGGGAAATGACTATCGGGTCTAAAGATGAAGGAGTATCCCGTAATAAATTTTACTCTGGAACCGAAAGCGATGTCTTTATTTATGCTTCTACCTCTGCGGGAAGTGGTGGAGTTCATATCCAGAATAATGATTTTTATGGGAACCGAAGATTGTTCGCTATTAAGTACGCCGTGGAAATAGACGGCCCATCTGCTTATATGATCCAAGGGAACTTTATTGAGGGGGCTAACCCGTTTCTGTTTAACAATACTGGAACGGATCAATTTATCAGGAGTAATACGGTGAATTGTAATACTATCAATAACAACAGAGGAGCTATGAGCTTTAGGGGGAATAACTCCGGATGCCAATTCAGGGAGAACGTTTTCTCCGGCCTAGGAAGTGCTGGTTCAATTTTTTCTGCCCCAGCAATTTCTATTGATGGGGTTGTAGACGCTTCTCAAGGCAACGCTAGCCGACCTGCAAATAACAGGTTCGAAACAGCCGAGCAATCTGTAGATATTCTTGTGCAAGAAGGGTCAAGGGCTTTCGACTACTACTATACCGACACTGGAAGCCCTGACGATGACGTTTTTGAACCTAGAGGGGAGAGTGGTTATAATAAACTTCAAACATCGAATCCTGGAATTTTAAGCTGCTCTTTTGGCAAATTTCAAGAAGAGGGAATAAAAGAACAAGATGTTCTCGCTATGCAAAACATATACGACAACATCAGGAACTCTACGAACCCAGAAATTCTTGAGGATTTGCAGCAGCTAGAAATTGCCAAAGCAAATCGAGACAACTTACTAAATAGCTATGTTGATTTAGCATTAAAAGAACAGAACTTAAACAAAATAAATTCGCTGCTCACTAAAATTCCTGACCCGGAGGCAAAGCTACTGCACTTTGGAGCTTGTATGAAACTTGGTGATCATGTAGGAGCAAATTCTTTGCTTCCAACAATCAGTGCAATTGGGCCTGTTTACAACGACTTTATTGATGTTCAACAGATTAATATAGAAAGGCTACAGACTACAGATGAAGAGTTTAAGCTGTCAGAAACAGACTATAAAACCCTTGACAATGTAGCGAAGTCTGAATCTACCTCAAGAGGCTACGCAAGAGCGCTACTCTACCTTTTAAAGGGGAAGAGGTATTATGATGTTTATGAGCAGAAGTCAGCGATAGGTAAAGACGATGGAGAATCAACTATTCCTAACAAGTCAAGTTTGCCCCTCTCGGTATATCCTAACCCTGTACTGAATGGCGAACTAAAACTAGTTGGCGATATTCTTGACGGAGATGGAATAGCAGTATTGCGCAGAATGGATGGCAGCATCGTTTCAACAATGATGTTTTCCCGTTCGGAAGAACTTACTATGATTGCTCCCGCACAGACGGGGGTATACTTCATTCAAGTTACGAGAGGTAAAGAGATTTCTACTGTTAAAGTAATTATCAAGTAATGAGTAATCCCTTCAATTGTCACTTCAGGCTACCTTTGTTGATGCTGGGGCTATTGCTACAAGCAACTTGTCTGGCTCAGCCAAACACATTTATAGAAAGCTATAGCATAAACTCCGAATTTGGTGATATCGGAAAGTCCCTAGGCTGTGTGGATAGTAGTTTAGTGCTCATTGCCGGTTCTGTAGTGCAGTTGCCACAACAAGAGCGTTATGAAGATCAGATAGTAAAACTGAGTCCTTACGGAGAAGTGGTTTGGTCAGTAATTTTGTTGGAAGAGGGTAGGCGCTATGTTGGCAGCTTCAAAGAGGGGCTTGTAGCTAAAAATGATAGCGTTTGGACTACTACAACTATACGTGATGGCCGCAGGAGTGGCGAACTTGGTTTAGTCACAACATTGCTTGAGACGGGAGAAACAAGATATGCTGGACGATTAGACGATTCTACTAAATATTTTGCAGGAGACTTATTGTTCGCTCCAGATTCATCGGGTTTAATCGACATTAGCACAAGAGATCTTGGAATAGACGAATACTTTCCGATGACCGTAACTAAATTATCTTTAGTTGGAGAGGTGATAATGATGGAAAATTATTTTGATCACTACCGTAAATTTGTATTTCGAAGTAGCCGAATTGATTCAATAGGAAATTTGTGTATCGTATATAAAGGCTGTGTCGCAGAAGGGAATTGTAATGGTAACCAAGCCTGGATAACCAAAATAGACCCCGCCGGCGAAATCCTCTGGACCAAAAACTACGGTGAAACAGCAGGGAACCAAAACGTGGAACCCTACTTAAGCCTTCTTTCCGAAGACCGCATGGCGCTCTCTTGGACTCGGGATACGGGTGATCTCACCTTACAAGAATCACCACCCATCATCTATATCCTAGACCGAGAAGGAGAAAAACTTGACAGCATCGCCTTCCACGGCAACTGGCGTACCCTCTCCCGTATACAGACAGCAGCCAACGGGGACATCATCGGCGCAGGCTATGCTTGGACAGATATCGGCTATTGTGGCTGGATGATCCGCGTTACGCCCGAAGCGGAGCTGGTTTGGGAACGGTACATCCAGGACAACCGCCTCGCAGACGATGTCTATACCGAGTTGCGGGATGTAGCTGAATGCTCAGACGGCAGCGTAGCCGCTGGCGGGCTTTGGACCTGCCGAGATGCTCCGCGCGACGGTGGGAATACCCTACGCAGTTGGGTCGTAAAACTCGATGCCGACGGCTGTCTGGAGCCGGGGTGTACATCGGATACCATTCACCTAATGAAGCCGGTGGCTATTGAAGAAGTAGAACGACGACCAGTAGCTGAGATCAACATCAGTCCCAATCCTGTAAATGATGTGTTGCACCTCGAACTTGCTCAAGTAGATCTAGCAGTAAGTCAGCTAAAATACACTATCGCTAACAGCGACGGCCGTATATTACAGTCGGGCCCGGTCACCGGCGCGTCGATGGATGTTGAGGTGGGGAGGTTGCCTGCGGGGCTGCACTTTTTCTCTGTAACCGATGTGTCTCGTTTGTTGGGGGTGCGGCGGTTTTTTAAGCGATAGACCATGAAACACCTATTCTTCACACTCTTCCTATTCTGTGCCTCCACCTCAGCACTACAAGCGCAGGACTCGCCTTACCTACCAAACCGCAGTAGAAGGAGCAAATTGGATAATACAGACCTTGCGCCGGGGCTTTACTTGGCTACTTTCGTTAGCGGTGCGCGGCGGAGGACGGTTAAGGCGGTTAAGCGGTGAGGGGGCAAGAGTTACCGAATATTGAAAACCTTCGTAGTCTCATTGCGGCGTACCTCACCCGTCAAAGGGTTTATGATGCCCAGTTCAATGTCTAGTTTGAGCTTGCCGCGTTTGCTTGGAGTGAACGAGTAGTCTGCGACGCCATAGTTGTTGATTTCAATGGTGTCGTTATCGATTAGGAGGACAATGTTTTCTGGCTTCAATTCCGAGAAGTAGCTTCCCACTGAAACCTTAGCGAGTACCTGTTCGCCCTTTCTAGGGTTTTCTACATTCATGCTGAGAATTGGAAAGTGAGTTGGGCCGAGGTTGCAGATAATGGCTCTTCCTCCCGAGGTTTCAACAACATCCCGCACTACACGTCGGACCACCTCTAAATAATCAAGCGCGAGCAAACGAGGCGTAAGGGCTGTTTGGGGCACAGGAGCATTTGCGGAAAGGAACCTATTTACTATCTTCTCTACATTGAGCAACTTGATTTCTACATCACGCTCGTTAAGGTCCATGGTGTGCCCAAATTCCTTCAAAAACGAACCATAGGCTAATGACAAACTAACGAGTTGTTTTTCGTGGAAGCGGGAAAAAGCAACCATATCGTATGCTGCTTTTGACCTTTCTTTTTCGACTTTTTCGAGATAAGCATCTCGTCCACGAAATGCTTTTTTTACGAAGGGAAGAATCGGTCTAAAACGGTACTTTGAATCTTCTTCCATCCGTTCGTTTGCTAAGTGAGCTAGTTCCTTCATCTCCGCCAACTGCCCCTCCACAACCCGCTCATGTACCCCCGCAGCGTAAGCGTAAGCTTCTGCTTGCCCATCCGTGAAATATCGGTATTGCCCATAGAAAGCACCGCCGATGAGGGTAAGTGCGGTAAAAATTAGGGCTAGGGCGTAGGTTCTGGACATGGAATTGGGTTTGAGGAATAAACTCATTGTTCCTTCATCAAAGTATTTAAACCATAGATTTTAGCAAACGCCCCTTAGAAACCATGCCGCACCGGATTACCCAGCAACAGCAAAACACAAACCCGCATAATATATCTTTGCGCTCAAACAACCTGATCGTCCAATGAATATTCGCTTTACCATCTTGCTTCTTGTCCTACTTCCCCAGTTCCTGTTTGCTTGGGGCGCTAATGGCCACCGCATCGTTGCCCAAATCTGCTACGATAACCTGAGCCCCGACGCTCGCGCCCGCGTAAGCGAAGCGCTAGGAGACAACTACCTCGCCCAAGTAAGCAACTGGCCAGACTACATCAAAGCCGAAAAAGGTTGGGACTTCGCCAAGTCTTGGCACTACATGACCATCCAACCAGACCTGACTGTTGCTGACGTAAACGCAAAGAACAGCGCCAAACCGAAAATTGACGACGTTCGCGAAGGCATCGAACTGATGGTCGGTATCCTGAAAGGCGACGAAGCCGCCCGAGATAAAATGACCAAGCTGATGGACGACAACAGGGTGAAACCCCTTGCCGGCTCCCTAGACGCAACGGCCTTGGCCTTCCTAATTCACTTCATCGGCGATGTTCACCAGCCCATGCACGTCGGTAAAAACCGAGACCAGGGCGGCAACAAAATAGCCGTCTTATTCTTTGGCGACCGGATGAACCTGCACTCCGTCTGGGACAGCGGCATCGTAGAGCACGAAAAACTGAGCTATACCGAGTTTGCCGCCTTCGCCTCCATCCACACCCGCGCCCGCAAAGCCGCGTGGGAAAAAGACGGCCTAGAAACTTGGATCAACGAGTCTGTAGCCCTCCGCGAAAGCCTCTACAACACCCTCTACGATCGCACAGACCGCGAAACAGGCCTACCAGAGTTCTCCTGGGACTACCAGCACGACTTCCTTCCCATAGTCGAAGACCGCTTAGCTGCCGCTGGGTACCGGGCTGCGGCTTTGCTGAACGAGATCTTTGGGTAGTTTAACGTGAGGTTTGAGCGTCCGGTGCTTATTATTACCATCAAAATTTGGTTCGTCGCCAGACGAACCTGACTACCTACGCCGCAATCATATCCTCCAAATCAGCATCCTCTACTTCTTTTTTTCCGTCGGCAACGACGAGGAACTCTTGGTATAGGGAATCGAGTTGAACTTTAGTGACGTTGTGGCCGAGGTTTTTGAAACGGTAGGCTAGGGCGGCCCGCCCGCTACGGGCAGTAAGTACAATCCGGGATTCATCTACGCCGACTTCCGCTGGGTCGATGATCTCGTAGGTGTCTCGGCGTTTGATTACGCCGTCTTGGTGGATGCCAGAGCTGTGTGCGAAGGCGTTGTCGCCTACGATGGCTTTGTTTGGTTGTACTACCATGCCCATGCTTTCGCTGACGAGGTGGCTGGTTTCCAGCAGTAGCTTGCTGTTGATGTTGGTGTACATACCGAGGTGGGCGTGTTGGCGCATGATCATTACTACCTCTTCAAGCGCGGTGTTGCCCGCGCGCTCACCGATGCCGTTGATGGTACACTCTATTTGGCGAGCGCCTCCCATTGCTCCTGCGATGGAGTTGGCGGTAGCCAACCCAAGGTCGTTGTGGCAATGCGTACTGAGCGTACATTTATGGATGCCGTTCACGTTGTCGCGTAGGAAGGCGATTTTTTCCATGTACTCATTGGGCATGCAATAGCCCGTTGTGTCGGGGATGTTGAGCACCGTCGCTCCGGCATCAACGACGGCTTGGATTACGCGGGCTAGGAAGACGTTGTCTGTCCGGCCAGCGTCTTCGGCGTAGAACTCTACGTCTTCTACGAAGCTCTTGGCGTACTTTACGGCTTCTGTTGCCCTACGGATGATTTCCTCTGGGGTAGTCCGAAGCTTATACTGGATGTGGCTATCTGAAGTGCCGATACCGGTATGGATGCGGGGGCGTTTGGCGGTCTTTAGTGAATCGGCCGCAACTTCGATGTCTTTTTTTACGGCTCGGGAGAGCGCGCAAACAACCGGTGCTGAAACAGCTCGGCCGATCTCTCGGACGCTCTGAAAGTCGCCAGGACTAGAAATCGGGAAGCCGGCCTCAATCACGTCAACACCCAGTAGTTCAAGCTGGCGGGCGATGACCAATTTCTGGGTGGTGTCCAGCTTGCAACCTGGTACTTGCTCTCCGTCGCGGAGGGTGGTGTCAAAAATTTGAATTCGGTTAGTATCCATAAGCGCTCATGCCCTTATTTGGTGGGCGTTTCTATCTTTACGGCTCTGAAGGTAGTGCCTTGATTTGATCAGGACGATAAATTTAAGGCTTTACAACGCAAGAGTTAGTGTCGATCTTGTATATAAAACCATACAATTGCTACAGTGTGCAAAGGTGATTTGTTCTGCAAACAGCTGTGTACTAGCGATTTAATCAAAGATTTAATACAATGCCAAAGCAGAAGACAGACGACCTTTTAAAACTGGTAGCTTCCCTTAATCGGGCGGAGAAAAGACACTTTCGGCTATTTGTTAAGCGCAACCAGCAGGCGGATGCCGAAATATTATTCCTCCAACTGTTCAATATTTTGGAGCGCACAGGGGAATATGATGAAGAATATCTGCTCAAAAGAATCAAGGGAATCAAAAAAACCCAGCTTTCTAACCTGAAGGCACACCTCTATAAACAACTACTGACCAGCCTGCGCCTCCTCAACCGAAATAAAGACGAGGCCATCTTGCTGCGGGAGAACCTAGACTACGCCCGCATCTTGTACAATAAAGGCCTCTACCGCCAAAGCCTCGACATCTTGGACAAGACGAAGAAACGCGCCCGAGACATCGAAGTCCATACCGTCGCCCTCGAAATTGCCCAGTTTGAAAAGCACATCGAAGGCCAACACATCACCCGAAGCATCGAAGGAAGGGCCGAAGAACTTGGCGAAGAATGTACCGCCCTAGCTACCCAAATTACCGACACCGACGCCTGGTCTAACCTAGCCCTGCGCCTCTACGGCTTGTACCTAAAGCTTGGGCTCGTGAGCAACGAGCAAGACTTCTTTATGGTGAAGTCTTTCTTCCGAGGCCAACTCCCACGCTCCAAGTACGAAGAACTCGACTTCTGGGGCAAAATCTATTACTGCCAGAGCTACGCCTGGATGCACCTGATGTGCCATGAATACCCCATGACCTACCGCTATACCCAACGGTGGGTAGAACTGTTCGAGAAAAACGAACGGATGATCCAGGCCAACGCCCCCTTATATCTCAAGGGGATGCACAACAACTTGGCTACCCTGTTCAATATGTGGCAATACGACAAGTTCATGGACCAACTCTCTGTGCTAGACCTATTCCCGCATAAGTTTGACCTCACGAACAACGTAAACGTCAGCAGCCTCTACTACCTCTACCAGTTCGATCACCAGATTCGCCGCCACTACATGGAGGGGACTTTCAAAGAGGGCCTAGGCCTCGTTCCGCAGATCATGCAAGTGATCGAGAACAATACCTACAACTGGGACGATCACCGCATCATGATCTTCCACTACCGCATCGCCTGCCTTTACTTCGGTAGCGGAGACAACGACACAGCCATTGATTACCTCAACGAAATCATCAACCAGCGGAGCCCCAATTATCGCTCAGATATACAAGCCTACTCTCGTATCCTGAGCCTGATCTGCCACTTCGAAATGGGCAATGTACAGCTGGTAGAATATCAGGTGAAATCCGTCTACCGCTTCCTCTCCAAAGTGGAACATTTGCAGGAAACCCAGCAGTACATCTTCCGGTTCCTACGGCGCATTCCCCGTATCCGTGAAGACCAATTGCGAGACGAGTTCATTAAACTCAAAACGAAGCTAGACGCCGTAACGGCGAAACCATTCGAGAGCCGACCCTTCACCTTCCTCGACATCCCGAGCTGGCTACAATCCAAGATTGAAGGCAAGACGGTACAGGAGGTTATTCGGGAAAAATTTCAGGCACGACTGCAGGATGGGGAGTAGCGCACAACACCAAACATCAGCCCCATAAGAGCAAAAAACAAGCGCATCGCAAATAGTTTGACCGGGAATGTAGGGTAAGTACTTCCCCCCTTCAACTATGCAAGAGCTGAAAGCGTTTTAATGAATGTAACCTTCCTTGCCTCAAAATTGTGTCGCTGAACTGACGCTTCTTATTCGTACCTTGGCCCCCCATAGATTGTTACAATACTGCGGTATGTCCCGCAACACACTTATCAGAAAAAACCAAGTACTCCCGATGGAAAATGGTATCCTCACCGAAGCACAACAAAAAGACCCAGAGCTGATCACGTTACTGCTAGATAAGATCGTTAAGAAGAAAGGCTTCGAGAACGTCTACGCGAATGCTGAAGGCTACGAAACCCCAGCTAAAATTCGTCGCAGCAAGGATTCAGATGAGTACTTCATCCCCGATTGTACCGGCGAAGTAAACGGCCGCAAATCTTACTTCGAACTCGGCATGAAGTCCGACAACGAGCGTGAGTTGGTCACTAAATGGCGCTTGCTCTCGAGCCTCGCCAGCTACAAGCACGGCAAATTGTACCTCGCCGTACCTCGTGGGCACATGGCGTTCACCAACCGCATCCTAGCGGATTATCCCATTCAGGCCGAGGTGGTGAAGCTCTAATACCTTCCTACTATACTTGGCTCGGTCACTTAGGGTGGCTGAGCCAAGTGTAGGAGTGACCAAACCGCTATACATCGACTAAAACCCCCTCCCTAAATCCCTCCCTACGGGGGAGGGACTTGTGAAAACGCTACGCGTTTTAGCGTAAGGGCCACTTAATCAGCGTCAATGTATAGCGGTTTGAGGTGCGACCCTAAATTTTGCCGAAGTGATTTTTTTCGTTTCGCGAGGCAAAAAACGTAGGCAATACTAAGCAAAACGCTTCATCCGAAAAATAAGCGTGTACCCTCCTCGTTCGTCGATTGAAATTTCGCCTTTCAACCGTTTGGCGCGCATCCGCATATTGTCTTTTCCCTGTCCGGTTTTTTGGGCGCGGATTCCGAGGGCGCGGTCGCGGGTGCTGGGCGGGTTACCTGAGTTGGGTAGCGCGGCGGGCGCCTTCCCGTTGTCGCGGATGAAGAGCTCGAACGACTGCGCAAACTGCTCCACTTCAATGTCTACCTTGGTCGCGTTACTGTGGCGGGCGATGTTGTTGATGGCCTCCTTGAAGATGAAGTAGAGGTCTTGCCGGATGTTCCCGGGCAGCTCCTGGTCTTTGTCAAAGCCGGAGGCTTTGAAATCATAACGAATATCTATCGGGTGCAGAACCTCGTCGGCGTGCTCCTGCATCCGTTGCAGGAGGTCGCCGACGGTATCCCGGCGAGAGTCGATGCTCCAGATCACATCAGACATTTTAGACATCGCGCTGCGCCCTGCCTCCCCAACCGTATGAAGGCGGGCTTTAAGCTTTTCGTCTTCGGTTTTGTTTTTCAGCAGCTCGGCCTGTAGGGTGATGCCGGCCAGTAGGCCGGAGACCTCATCGTGGATGTCTGCGCTAAGTTGGGTCCGGAGTTGCTCGTTCCGGAGGCGCTCGCGCAGCTTCGCCTGGAGGATGTAGAAGATGAGGCCCGCAAAGGCCAACACGCATAGAATCTGGAACCAACGCCGCTCAATGAGGTACTGGCGTACATGGAGGGTAAGGGTAAGCTCTCGTTCTCCGTAGTTTCCGTTGGCTCCCGCCCCTTGGATGCGCAATAAATAGCGCCCCGAACGGAGGTTGTTGAACCGGATGGTCCGTTCGTTAACGAGCGGCACCCAATCATCGTTGAAGCCTTCCAAGCGGTAACGAAACTGGCTGCTGCTCGGCAACTGGCCCGCTGGTAGGGCAAAGGAAATAGCGACGCTTTTCTCGCCCGCCACAACGGTTACTTGTTTGAGGCTGCTCAAGTTGCTCACGATGGTTCGTTCGCTGTTGCGGCTAAGAAGGTTGACCTCGGTGAGCATCACATCTGACCCCGCATTGCTGACCGAAAGATGCTCTTCCCGAAAGGTAGTAAGCCCGTTTGCGCCCCCAAAGTAGTACCGCCCGTCTTGGCCCCGTAGGAAGCTGAAGGGGAGGAACTCGTCGTTGCTCAGTCCGTCTTCGCGGTAGTACCGCCGGAAGGAGCCTGGGGCTCCGCCCTGCGGCATGTAAGTCAGGCCGTTCTCGGTACTGAGCCAAAAACCGTTCTTCGTGTCGGGTACAATACCGTAAACAATGTTGCTAGACAGCCCCTCGCGCCGCCCAAAACGAACCCCTTCGCGCCGCAGCGAATGGTAATGCACCAGCCCCGCATCAGTACCCAACCACCAGCCTGTAGGCCCCGCATCATAGATGGTATGGACGGCCTCAAAGGCCTGTCCGGCCTCCAGAAAACCCTCCTCCGCACCTGCGGCCGCGCCTCCTATTAAGCCTGTTGTTGGCGCAAGAAATCCGGGATGCTCCGTCAGGTCAAAGTTGTTCAGGTTCAATTCCAGAACGCCCCGCTTTTCGGTCCCGATCAGTAGCTTATTGCCTTCGCTTTTGGTTAGGCAATTGATGCGTAAACCAGACAGCAACGGCTCTTGCGTTCCGGGCCGGAGAACGGGCAAGCATTCTCCCGTCTGCACGTCAAAGTGCATCAAAATCCCGACCGCTCGCGGGTCGGTGACGCTCAAATACAAGCGACCATCTGGCCCCAAAGCCATTGCTTGTGGTGCATAGTCTAAGCGGAAAACGCGCGTGGTGTTTCGGTCAAGATCATACCTGAAAATCAAGCCCCCTTTTTCGAGGTTGAGGGGCTGCGCTGCGCCCCAGAGCGCATGGGCTTCAGGGTCGTAAATTAGCTCTGTTCCTGCACGAAAGCCGATTACTTTGCTGCTGTCTTCCTGATCCGTCAATACCAGTGTGTCGAGGCCGAGCGGCTCCGGTTGGATGCGGTAAACCGCGCCGTCTTCTTCCATGAAGTACACGCGCCCGTCTCGGTCTTCTGTTGCTCCCCGCAGGCGGTGCGGGAAGATGTCTCCGCCTTCGCGTTGTTCCAGAAAGGTAGCTACGGAGTTGTTGTAGCGCTCTACTACTCCGAGGCCTTCGCGGAGGCCGAGATAGATGGTTTCTCGGAAATCTACGGCGGCCATTGTGGAGACCGACCGCTCAGTTGGGAGGGGTTTCTCGAATACCGAAAACTGGCCCTCTGTATCCACCAGCGCGTACTCATCCGGGAAGCCCCGCCCGAGGATGTCTTCGGTGGCGGGCATGATGATCTGCCCGCGCTGGTCGGTAAACATGGTGGGGTAGCGTAGCCCGGAGTTGTCGGTATTGACCGGCGTAGGCTCTCGGCCCCGCTTTGGGTGCCAGGTGAACAAGGGTATTCCGCCCCGAAAGCTAACGTAAACGCTGCCATCTTTTGCTTCGGCGAAGGTGTAGAACTTGCGCAGGCCAGCCCGGTCGCCGAAGGGGTTGCCGTAAGACTTGCCCGTGGCGCTGATGTGCCGAAAGCCGTGCTCCTCGTCGAAGAGCAAAAACTGGCCGCTGCTGTGGGCCAGCAGGACGACCCTTGGCGTCAGGGTGGTCCAAGCATCGGTTGGTTCGTGGTAAATGGGCGTGAAGGTGCGGCGTTCGTCTTCCGCGTTGGGGGTATATTCGTAAAGGAAGGTCCCTTCGGGGCCAATCGTGACGACGAAGGTGCGGCCGAGGGTGTCGGTCGTGATGGCGCGGGGGTAGCCCAAAACGCCGGTGCTGGGCGCAAGGCGAACCTGCGTTACGCTAAAGTCTTTGGGGTCTAGGCGGTCGAAGTACCCGTAAAAGTCTTGAAACGTGACGACGAGCTTGCCCTCGTTGTCTTCGCATACATTACTGATCGCGCTGCGGCTAAGCCCCGGCGAGTTGGCGGTCCGTTCGCCAATACGGCGAAAGCGGAGCCCGTCGAAGCGGTTCAGCCCATCCATCGTGGAGGCGTAGAGGAAGCCATCGCGCCCCAGGTGAAGGTCGTTGATTTCGCGTGCGCTCAGGCCGTCGTTTACCGTGAAGTACTCTATGCGGAGGGGTTGGGCGGTTAG
>CALEDI010000274.1 GCA_937949535.1 uncultured Lewinella sp.
TTCTTCGCCTTTGCCCCAATAGCTCCTTCGGGGTCTAGTTGAAGGGCCCGGGCAGAGAGTTCAGCGGCTTTGGCTTTATCACCAGCTTGAAGGAAGGCGGCGGCCAATCCGTCGTGACTCAACGCTGAATCGGGAAACAGCTTGGTACACATCTGGAAAATGAAAAAGGCGGGCTGCATTTGTTTTTGCCCGAGCAATAGCTTGCCAACACCGTTCATCTTGCCTTCAAAGTCGTAAAACCGGTAGGCGGGGTCTGCCACCATGCGTTCGGTTTCGCTAATCACTTCGGCCATTTTGCCAGCCTGGAAAAGCTCCGTTAGGTAATCCATTGGGTCAAGGATGAAGCTATCGGAATCGAATTGTAGTGCCTTCTCCAACACGGGGTCTTGGTTGTTTTGGTATTCCTCGAAACTGATGTCCACGGCTAGGTGCGGCGCTGTCCATTTATCGTTTTGCCACTGCGGCTTGTCTTGCCACCATGCCCAAGACATACGGGCCTCCAGTTTGCTGTTTGGCAATGTCATCGGGCGATTGTCGCCGTAGAAGTTGACGTTTTCACCCGATGGCTCACCCACGAAGATGGCGTTGGTATAGTTGCTCAGCTCGTTGACCAAGTTCTGGCAGGCCGAGAAGGTTCTGCGGCCAGTAATGACGAAGAACTTGCCTACTTTATTGATCTTATCGGTCTTGATGATGCCCGTTACCACCGCCTTATTGTTGAAGTTGTTGCCTCCACCGTTTAGGCGAACATCGAGTACCAAGCGGTCTACTTCGTTTGCTTCTATGAAGTCGAAAACGCGCTGGTAGAAAACGTGGATAGGTTCGGAAGCGTCGGGCATTACCTGGCTGTAACGGACGTAAACAGCTTTGTCTTCAGGCAGGTACTTGAAGTAGTAATGTTTGTCAAGTTCCTGTAGGTAAACGGGCGTTGTTTCTTGCTTACGGGCGGATAACCAATCGCCTTCTTGCCGGGTGAAGCTGTAGGCATCGGGGAACGACACTTCTTTGCTCGCTGTGAAGCTCTTTTCGAAAACTTTACCGTCTTTCTCTAAGGTGAAAACAATGTCCGTCTTCAGGGTTTCTGTTATTCCTTGGGCGTGCAGAACTTCGGGGTAGTAGAGGTACTTTAGGCCAAAGCCTTTGGCGTATTGCTCATTCTCTGCCGGAATGACCGGCGTTATGGCCTGAAGAGCTTCGAGAATGGGCGTGCCTTCTACGGCTATTACTTTGGCCCCAAGCGCACCCTGGTCGTCTTTTCGGACACCTTCTACGTATACACCATCATTGAAGTGATAGAGGTTGATGGGGAGCCGGTGGAAGTTCACGGTTTCTCCGCCCAAGGGGAGGATGGTGTGTCCGTATTTAAACGAAGAAACTAGGCGGGCCAGACCCACTACGATCTCATGCCTTTCGAGCGCCGGGATAGCAGCGTGAAGTTCTTCTACTTTAGTATCAAAGCTTTCCGCCGTCGTTTTTTTGAAGAGGAAAGGGTAGTCGGTATGAACGGTTTTTTGTAGGAAGCGCAGGTCTTCTCGCCAGTTTTCAATCGCTGGGTCTGGTTGAGCGGAAAGGGTGCTGGTAAGGAAGAAGAGCGCCATAAAGGCAAGGCCGGGGAGCTTACTAAGGAATGGGGTAGACATTGGGCGTATCTTTTGAATGTTTTGGTGATGTGTGTACCCTAAAGGCTTGGTTCTCCGGAATCGGTTGCATGTTGGCCCGAGCGTTCGGACGAATAGCATGGACTGGGCGACTAATGAGGAGGAATGTCCGATTAATTGAAGGGTAGGGGGGCTGTATTTTCAGAAGTGTTCCCAAATGGTAGTCCTTGCAACGCTTAACAATCTGCATCGTCCTTTTAATCGTGCTAGAAAACAACCCAAATACTTACCTACTCACCCTTGCCGCCCTAGGCTGGGTGGTCAGCTTATATTTTGGCTTCTTTCGGTACCGGCAATACATTTGGAGTCGCAATAAAGTCCGGTATGACTTGATGCATAAGATAGACCAACAGCGAGGGGATATTGCCGCCAAGCTACTTATGTTCTGCGAGATCAACACGACTGATGAGCTGCCCCAAGCTAAACGTCGTTTTTTGTTGAGACGCTATTTGTCTCTCTTGCAACAAGTAAATTTTTACGAACACGAAGGCGTGTTTGACAAGGCTATTCTCGGACACTTTAGGGATGCCGCGATCAAAGATTTAGAACAAGTCTTTGACCACGATAAAGAACTGGAACAACTCGTGAACAACTGGCTTACAACCGAAGCCGAACCGGGAAGCTTCCTCAGCACCCTGAACTTTGAACACATCTATAAATGAGCGTAATATTTCTCAACTCTCACCGAGCAAAGTCTGGAGTGCTCAATGGTCGACGATTGCCAGATGGTTACATCTTGGCCTGTAAGTTTTTTGATTGTGGCATCATTGATCGGACAGCTTCACTGGACCAGGGCTTCGACTATAAAGTACTTGACCCCATCCCTGAAAGTAGGGGGGCTATTTTGTCCTTCGCGGAAGTTTGTGACGCAGTAGCGTCAGACATCGTCTCCCGCGCTAGGCAGGAAGATCGGCCGATTCGGGTGCTGTGGTCTGGCGGAATTGATTCTACTGTGGCCCTGATTGCGTTGATGAAAGCCCTCCCAGAGGAAGAGTATTTTCGTTTGGAACCGTTGTTGAACATGATTTCGATCAACGAGTATCCCCTGTTCTTCCGGCAACATATCCTGCACAAGCTCAACTTTCGGCACTGCTTGCCGCCCATCACAAATCATTTTGGTGAACGGGAGTTACTAGTAACCGGCGAACACGGAGACCAACTTTTTGGTAGTGACAAACTTCTACCCCTGATTGTAAATGGCCTCAGCGAGGAAGCTTGGGAAGATGTCTTACCCCTTCACCTGTTCGAGAAGTTTGGCAAAGCGAAGAAAGTAGACCGGCTGATCGATTACCTGAAGCCGCAGGTGGCCGCCGCTCCGCAACCCATCAAGAGTACATTTGAGCTGTTTTGGTGGCTGAATTACTCCATCAAATGGCAGCAAGTTTCGCTGCGCCTGCCGGTGTTCACCTTTCGGCCCGATGTGGCGGAAATATTCGACCGGACCCATCATTTCTTTAGGGATGAACGCTTTCAGCAATGGAGCATTGCCAACCACCCCAACCGCGCCTGTACTGACCTGAAGGACTATAAAATGGTCGCCAAAGAATACATCCATGCCTTCACGGGAGACGAAGAGTACCGCAACACAAAAACGAAAGAACCTTCCTTGAAACATGTCATCCTAGACCGTGCCGCCCAAGGCAACGACCGCTACCGCATCGTGATGGGGGCCGACTATAAACCCGTCGTCGAAACCTTCCATAAAAACCTGAAAAACCAACGCATCGTATGACTCCTGCTTACTCAGAATTTGAATTCTCCAACGGACTTTTGTTCGATTATACCAACGACGAATACCCTACACGCCTCTACGCCTGGACGAAAGACTCTACTTTTTCTAACCCCGGCTCTACCTACTACGGCTACGTATTTGAAGGCCCCGCAACGGTGGCTGGCGGTGCCAACGAATACCGTTTAAACGAACGCCAATACTTCTGTTTCATTGATGAGGTCGCTATTACTGGTGGTCGGGGCATCGTGATTGAGCGGGTTGGCTTCCGGGGGATGAACGCCCTCGGCGGGCCGGTAGAAAACTGGGGCCGCCTAAAGTACATTGATGGTTGTACGGATTCTCTGCTGCTCCCGCCTGTAAAAATGGGCGATCCTTGCCTCAACGCGCTGTTCTTCCCAGAAAATATCGACCAGACGGCGCACACCCACCCTTCCATGCGCGTCGGGATGGTCATTGATGGTGCCGGGCGCTGTGTTACGCCCGATAAGGTTTACGACTTGGTGCCGGGGAAAATCTTCATTATCCACCCAGAGGGCACCCATCGTTTTCAGACGCTCGACGGTGGTAAACTAACCGTGGTTGCTTATCACCCAGATTCCGACTTCGGGCCCCAAGACGAAGACCACCCGATGATCAATAGGACGATTGTAGATGGGGTTTCTGCGGCTAAGATTGCGGCTATTCGGACGGCTTAAGCTCAAGGTGAAATTTGCGGCTATGGCGGTCTCGAAACCTCCACTGCACCTGCGTTCGCGACAAAAAGCCGAGGCCCTCGTACTTTATCGGGCCCGCGCCTCCTGAACTACCTTTGAGTATCATCAACTCAATCAGCTCATGTATACCTCCCGGCTCATCACGGTTCTGTTTAGCCTTTTCTTGGCTGCGTGCAGCCCGCCTAACCCCGCCCCCGACCTCATCATTCATAACGCCGAAATCTGGACGGGCAACGAAGCCCAACCCTACGCCGAAGCAATGGCCATCCGCGCCGACACCATCCTCGCCGTCGGCTCCGGTGCGGAAATTATGCGCTTGGTAGGGGAGGGGACCACAACGACCGACCTAGCGGGAGCCTTCGTCATCCCCGGCTTTACCGACAGCCACGTCCACCTCCTCACCGGCGGGCGCAGCCTGCTGAGCGTAGACCTGCGCAGCGCAGATTCCCCCCAAGAATTTACCCGCCGCATCGCCGACTTCGCCAAACAGCAGGAAGCCGGAGAGTGGATACTGGAAGGCAACTGGGACCACACCCTCTGGGGCGGAGAACTCCCCAACCGAAGCTGGATTGATGCGGAAACGCCAGACAGCCCCGTCGTCGTGTTCCGGTTAGATTGGCACATGGTACTCGCCAACTCCGCCGCGCTGAAATTCTGCGGCATCGACGCAGCGGTCGAAGACGTTGAGGGCGGAGAAATCCTCCGCAACCCCGACGGCAGCCTCACCGGCCTCTTCAAAGACAACGCCATGAACCTGCTGCTGGACCGCATCCCGCCGATGACCGACGGCCAAAGAGACCGCGCCTTCGCCGCTGCCGCCGATTACTTCCTCGCCAACGGTGTTACGGCCGTTCACGACGTCGACGGGCAGAGCCGCGACTTTGCCAGCGTCGCCACCGCGCGCCGCCGCTTGGCGGCGGGCAAGCCGTCCGTTCGGCTCTACGCCGCAACGCCGCTGGCCGAGTGGAAGACCCTGCTCTCCGCCGAAAATAAAGACGACAAATGGATCAAAACCGGCGCGCTGAAGGGCTTCGTGGATGGGTCGCTCGGGTCGCATACGGCGGCTTTTCACCACGATTACTCCGATAAAACCGGAGACAAAGGCTTCTTCATCAACCCTGAACCTCGGCTACACGAATGGATTGCGGGCGCAGACAGCGCGGGCCTCCACGTTATGGTCCATGCCATCGGCGACAGCGCGGTGCATACCTTGCTCGACATCTACGAGCGGGTGATTGAGGAGAACGGCCCGCGCGATCGCCGCTTCCGGATCGAGCACGCGCAGCACCTTGCGCCCACGGATATTCCGCGCTTCGAGGCCCTTGGTGTCATCGCGAGCATGCAGCCCTACCACGCCATCGACGATGGCCGCTGGGCGGAGGAATACCTCGGCGCGGAGCGCATCAAGACGACCTATGCCTTCCGGTCCTTGGCCGATGCGGGCGCGCACCTGGCCTTCGGTAGCGACTGGGCCGTTGCGCCCGCCGACCCGTTGGCGGGGATCCGCGCGGCCGTTTACCGGCGCACGTTGGATGGTGAAAACCCCGATGGTTGGGTGCCCGAGCAGCGCATTTCTGCGGAGGAAGCATTGATTGCGTACACGCGGAATGCGGCCTTCGCCGGCTTTGCGGAGCAGGAGGCGGGGACGCTGGTGCAGGGCAAGTTTGCGGACTTCGTTGTGCTCAGCGGTAATATCTTGACCGGAGGGCTAGACAGTGCTCGGGTAGTGAATACTTATGTTGGTGGGGTACGGGTGTTTTGAGGAAGCGGGTTGTGCGTGCCTCTGGCGCGATCTTTTTTCCAAACTCGACAGGCGAACTTTTTTGTTGTAGAATTAGCGTCGATCTTATCAAGAGACAAACACTGGTTCTAATAACCAGATTATTCCTTTAAAGCAGTGACAAAAAAGAATTCGACTGGCGAGTTACCACGAAACTCGCCAGTCGAATTCTTTTTCGCTCACAGTATGAGGTACATATTTAGTCCTATACAAACCATCTTGCACCCTAGGAATTACGAGTTCT
>CALEDI010000275.1 GCA_937949535.1 uncultured Lewinella sp.
GCGCTACCGCCGCCAGTTCAAAGGCCGCAACTACCACTACGCTCCCTTCCCCGTAACACCACAGGAGCTTACCTCACACACCACCGCGCTGGTTGATTTTCTACTCTTCCGCGTCAGCGGAGAGCTAAACAACGATGCGCTGTTACCAACCCTGCACCAATTGGTAACCCGCCCGGGGTTTGAGGGCCGTCAGGAAATCCTGAAACCTGCCGCCATCTACGGCGCCTACTTCACCCCCAGCGAAGAGCAACTCCCCGAGCTGAAAGCAGCCCTTAACCGGGAGCGTAAAACCAACCCGGAAGCAGTGGCAGACCACATTTTGGGCTTCATCCTAGAGCTGAAGGGCCATTCATCTTACCGCTTTACCCCCGAGCAAGAACAACAATTGGGTACCATCGTTGACCGATCTATCGAAGACGACCTTACGGCCTACTTCAACCTCACCGACAAAATCCACGCCGGAGGCTTCGCCAGCCCCGAAGTTCAGGAAGCCATTCAGGAAGAACAACCCCGCCACAGTGGCCTGAGCAACTTCAATGAGAATATTCGCCAGACCATCTTTGGCTACTTCCAGAAGTTGGCCACTGGCTTGGGGACCGACGAAAAAGACTACCGCCAGTGGTTCGAAATCACCGGCACGCAGTTCCCCGCTTACATCAAGGTGTTTGGCAACGAGAGCTTCAACCAGCAACTGCGCGGTTTGGCCAAGAAATATACCAAAGACCTAATAAAGGTTCACACCAATAAGCGCGGTAAAGACTACCGAGACATCAAGAAAACTACAATGACTACTTGGCAAGACTACGGCTTCATGACCGAGAAGCAACTCAAGGAATTCTTCAAGACACCCCGTAAGAAAAAGGTGGAAAATGCATAACCCACTTTAAGAGCAAAGTGTAAAAAGGGCCGGTTTCTCAACTAAGAGAACCCGGCCTTTTGTTTTGTCAATAATAATTGGCTTATTACTCGGAATTACGATCACCCCATACCCCCCACACTTTCTATGTCAAGACTCGTCATCATTTCCAACCGTCTGCCCATCACCATCAACAGGTCTGCAGGGGAGCTACACTACCACCCTAGCGCCGGAGGCTTAGCAACGGGCCTCAACTCCCTCGATGCTAGCTACAACAAGCTATGGATCGGATGGCCAGGGCAAGATATTACCGATGAGTGGGAGAAGGAAAGTGTACGGGCAGATCTGTCTAAACGAAGCTTAGCGCCCGTTTTCTTGACGCCCAGAGAGATTGACCTCTACTACGAAGGTTTCAGCAACAAAACCATCTGGCCGCACTTCCACTACTTCACGGAATACACGGCGTACAACGATGATATGTGGGCGGCTTACCAAGAAGTGAACTATAAATTCTTCCAAGAAACCGAAAAGCACCTCCGAGACGGAGACATGGTGTGGGTACACGACTACCAACTGATGTTACTGCCTGCCTTGATTAGAGCTAAGTTTCCAGACATTAGTATTGGGTTTTTCCTCCATATACCGTTCCCCAGCTACGAGGTCTTCCGTATCCTACCCTGGCGAAAGGAAATTCTTGACGGTATCCTGGGCGCAGACCAGATCGGCTTCCATACCTTCGGGTATATGCGGCATTTCCTTTCCGCCGCTTACCGGCTGGTGGGGCATGAGCATAAATTTGGGCGGCTGTTCATTGAAGACCGCGAGGTCAATGTTGATGTATTCCCGATGGGGATCAACTACGAGAAATACGCCCACCCAGACGTCAACGCAGATGCCGACCAGAGCAGCGGCGAAATTCGTCGCCTACACGCCAGCCGCAAGATCGTGCTCAGCGTAGACCGGCTAGACTACACCAAGGGCATCCCGCACCGGGTGCGGGCCTTCGGCCGCTTCATCCGCAACAACCCAGAATACATCGGTAAGGTCAACCTAATCATGATCGTTGTACCCAGCCGAGCCAACGTAGACCAGTACCAGAGCCTTAAACAAGAGGTAGATGTATTGGTGTCTCAAATCAACTCCGAATACGGCACCTTCGACTGGATGCCGGTACACTACTACTACCGAAGCCTCAACTTCGCGGCCCTAACAACCCTCTACAAAGAAGCCGACATCGCCCTCATCACGCCCCTGCGCGACGGCATGAACCTAGTAGCCAAAGAGTACGTAGCCGCCAAGGAAGACTCCAAGCAAGGCGTCCTCATCCTCAGCGAAATGGCCGGCGCAGTCTACGAACTCAACGACGGCGCAATAACTGTAAATCCGCAAAGCCATCAAGACATCGAAAGTGCCCTCCTAGAAGCACTCGAAATGAGCGAAGAAGAACAACGCCAGCGTATGGAAATCATGCAGGCTAAGCTAAAACGCTACGATGTAAAGCAATGGGCGGCCAACTTTATTAACCAACAACGCAAACTCAAAGACAAAAACCGGATGGCCCATACTACTCACCTGAGCGGAGAACCATTACAAACTGTAAAAGACCAATACGATCAGGCCCAAAAACGCCTCCTGTTTATTGACTACGACGGAACCCTGATGGAATTCCACGAAGACCCACAAGCGGTCAACCCCGACGATGAAGTGCTGGCGCTACTCTCCGGCCTCGCCGCAGACCCGAAGAACAACGTCGTCATCAACTCCGGCCGAGACAAGCAAACCCTCGAAAAATGGCTCGGCCACCTCGACGTAGAAATGGCCGCCGAACACGGCGTATGGATGAAAGAAAAAGGCGAATGGCAACTGAACCCCAATGTAGTAGATGGCTGGATGCCCAAAGTCAACGAACTGCTCGAAAACCTCGTAGCGCGAACCCCCGGCTCTTTCATCGAAACCAAAGATTATAGCTTGGCTTGGCACTACCGAGGCATTGACCGAGATCTGGGCCAGAAGCGCGTCCGAGAGTTCCGGGATATGCTCACCTACCTCATCCAAAACCAAGACCTCCAAGTGCTGGAAGGGAACAAAGTCGTTGAGATCAAGAACGCTGGCGTAAACAAAGGCAAAGCCACCAGCCACTTCGTACAAAAGAAGAAATGGGACTTCGTACTCGGCATCGGTGATGACGCTACGGACGAAGACATCTTCACCGCCCTACCTGAGCATGGCGTGAGCATCAAAGTCGGTGCAGACCGCACGGCGGCGAAGTTTAAACTCAGCGGGGTGTCTGAGGTGCGGAAGATGTTTCAGGGGCTTTTGTAGAGGAGAGTAATTAGGATTCAGGGTTCAGCAATCAGGGTTCAGACGAGGCAACAGCGTAGCCTGAATTCTGATTGCTGAACCCTAATAAACCCTGCTCCCCAAAACCTATCTTCGCGCCCATGGAAACTGTCAACAAATGTCAACCAGACAGCTACTAAAGAAGAGGCTCGAAAGCAGGTGCAAAGTGGGGGTTGAGATGATTGGGCCTGCCGTACTCTGCCGCCCAACTCGGCAGGCGAACTTTTTCGCCACGTAAAGAACTCGTGATTCCGTAGGATGCAAGATGATTATATATGACTAAATATGTACCTCGCACTATGAGCAAAAAAAGAGGTGCTTCGCAGCGCTTCGTGCTCGACGGGTGCATCTGAAAACATGTTCGCATACAGATGTTTGAAAATTAAACGAAGCCCGTCCCAAAACCTATCTTTGCACCTGCGGCCGCGCCCTGAAAAAAGCCTGCCCCCAACGAAGACTACTTTTTTACCCCCAAAATTCAAACCATGACCTTACACGAAGGCCGCTACCACATTGGTGGGGCGGATGCACTGGAAATTGTTGAGCGCTTCGGCGCCCCTGTTTACGTATACGATGCCGCAACGATGAAACGGCAGTACAAACGCATGACCAGTGCCTTCGGTAACGTCAAACGCCTGCGCATCAATTTTGCCTGCAAGGCCCTCACCAACCTCAACGTACTGCGCGTTTTTCGGGAGCTGGGCAGTGGGCTGGATACCGTCTCGATTCAGGAAGTAGAAATGGGCTTGCTCGCCGGTTTTGATCCGCACGACATCCTCTTCACGCCCAACTGCGTGGGCCTCGATGAAATCTCCGAGGCCGTCGCCAAAGGCGTCCGGATCAACATCGACAACATCGAAATTCTGGAGCAATTCGGTGCCCGCCACCCCGAAGTGCCCGTCTGCATCCGCATCAATCCGCACATCATGGCGGGCGGAAACTCCAAGATCAGCGTCGGCCACATCGACTCCAAATTCGGCATCAGCATCCACCAAGTGCCGCACGTACTCAAGGTCGTTTCAGCGATGGACCTCAAGATTGAGGGCCTCCACATGCACACCGGATCAGACATTTACGACGCCCAGGTCTTCTTACGCGCCGTAGAAATCCTCCTCTCCGCCGCCGCCGATTTCCCCGACCTCGATTACCTCGATTTTGGCTCCGGCTTCAAAGTGCCCTACAAAGAAGGCGGCATCGCGACCGACATCGAAGACCTCGGCGAACAGCTCGGTGCGCGCTTCAACGAGTTCTGCGGCGCGTACGGCCGCGACCTCGAACTGATGTTCGAGCCGGGCAAGTTCCTGGTCTCCGAAGCGGGCTACTTCCTCGTCAAAACCAACGTCGTGAAAACCACGACGGCCTCCGTGTTTGCGGGCGTAGACTCGGGCCTGAACCACCTCATCCGCCCGATGTTTTACGAAGCTTACCACCACATCACCAACGTGAGCAACCCGACGGGCAAGACCCGGATCTACAACGTAGTGGGGTACATCTGCGAGACGGACACCTTTGGCGTAAACCGCCAACTCAATGAAGTCCGCGAAGGCGACATCCTCGCGATGGCCAACGCCGGCGCGTACAGCTTCATGATGGCGAGCAACTACAACAGCCGCTTCCGCCCAGCGGAAGTGATGGTCCTCGACGGGCAAGCGCACCTCATCCGCCGCCGCGAAACGATGGAAGATTTGTTGGGGACGCAGGTGGAGTTGCCGGGGATGTGATAGGTTGTAGCTTTTCCTTCCCCCTTTGGGGGCTAGGGGGCCAGAAAAGCGACAACCGGGTTTGCGCCCTTTCGCATTATATCCATATATTTAGGCGTTACTTACCTCAACCTTGCCTAATGAAACCCCTTACCTCACTCCTTATCCTCCTGTTTTGCTTGTGCGGTAGCCAAGCCGATGCCCAGTTCTCTTCCATCGAGGCGTACGGAGGCGTTGGGGCCTTTTCGGTCCCCGACGAGTTTTTTACCAGCACGACTACCAGTTCGCAGTTTATTAGCATCGGTGAGGGGTTCATTTTGCGACAGCAAGGAACGCAGACAGCCTTTACCAGCACGAGGTACAAATCCGGCCAGAGCATACATGTTGGTGTTGAAGGGCACTATTCGGTAGGTATTCATGGGTCTATTTATGCAGGCGTTCGCCTACAAGCGGCTTTGTTGCGCTACGAAGAAGGGGATGCCTCGTTCGAGAACTTCACCTTTGGCCCCATTGATACGATGTTCCTTGAACCCAACGGAGGCACGATTGGTAGTGGCATCACGCCGCTCGTTTTTTGCCCAGGCAATTCTTTTGGCTTCAGTAGCGACGCGCCAGACCGGGCTTTTGCTTTAGATGTTGGTATTCCTGTGGGCTACCGCCACCGGTTTTTCAACGACCGGATTGCCTTTCGGGCACAAGGCTCGGTGAACATTCCGGTCTTTAGTCGGCACGCTTCGCAGACGTCGTCTTTGCAGGAAGACGTCGTACAGGGGTGCTTTAGGTTTGAGGAGACAAATGGGAACACTTCGTCGGCTTACAGTTTGAATTCCTTCGTTTTTCGGGCGGGGATGGGGCTGGATTTTTCGCTGAGCCATTCGCTAAACTTAGGGCTGATGGTGGAGCAGCAGTTTAACTCTACCGTTGAGTCGAGCGATTCATTTATCGTTGATGAGGGACGTTTTGTGAGTGTGCCCGAAATTACGAAGCTTAACCCGCTGAGCGTTAGTTTGGTGGGGCGGGTGTTGATTCGCTGAGCTGCCTTTCAGAGATAGATTAACTTTGCGCCATGAAAATCCACAAGCTCTACCGCTACCCAGTCAAATCCCTCGGTGGCCAGTCCGTTCTCACTTTAGCGCCTGAAACTCGGGGTTTCAAAGACGACCGCCGTTGGATGTTCATTGATGCGGACGGGACGTTCATTACCCGCCGCGCAGTGCCGAAAATGTGCGAATACGGAGCGGAAGTACATGGCGATGAGTTGCGCTTTGTGCGCATCGCTGATGGTCATGTTTTGGGCGCGGTCGCAGGTGCAAGGAACGGTTCAAAACAGGTGGACGTAACCGTCTGGGACGACTCCCTGACCGCCACCCTCATCGAAGACGCCGCCATCCCCAACATCGCCGCTGCGCTCGGCATCCCCGGCGCGAGGCTAGTGTACATGGCCGAAGACGATCGCCGCCCCGTAGACCCCCGCTTCGCCAAACCCAACGAAGAAGTCTCCTTCGCCGATGGCTTCCCCTACCTCATCACCACCACCGCCAGCCTCAACGACCTCTCCGCAAGGGTAGGGGAAGACCTCGACGAGCGCCGCTTCCGCCCCAACATCATCATCGACCAGCTCAGCCCCTTCGCCGAAGACGACTGGGCCGCCCTACAAATCGGGACCCACCGCTTCCGCCTACCCAAGCCCTGCGCCCGCTGCATCATGATTACCCAAGCGCCAGACACCGGCGAGCGCAACCTCCGCGTGCTGGCCGAGCTCTCCACCTACCGCAAAGTCGACCACAAGGTCATGTTCGGGATGAACGCCTGCTGGGAGGGCGGGGATGGAGCGGTGAAGGTTGGAGACCTAGTAGAGATAAAGTGACGATAGGCTGGGTTTAGGGCCTCCGGCCTACGTGCTGCCCAACTCGACAGGCGAACTTTTTCGCCACGTAAAGAACTCGTAATTCCTAGGGTGTAAGATGGTTTGTATAGGACTAAATATGTACCTCGTACTGTGAGCGAAAAAGAATTCGACTGGCGAGTTACCACGAAACTCGCCAGTCGAATTCTTTTTTGTCACTGCTTTAAAGGAATAATTTGGTTATTAGAACCAGTGTTTGTCTCTTGATAAGAT
>CALEDI010000276.1 GCA_937949535.1 uncultured Lewinella sp.
GGTAGTGGCCAAAAGTTGAGTCGGATTGTCAAGAATTTTGTCTAAGTTCATGTGAGAAGATAACAATTTCTGAGCTTCCGCCTCTCGCGTATGCACGCGCATCGCTCGCGCGCAGTGTGAAAACAACTAACATATCCTCTACTTAGCATCAGGAAAACAAAAAACCGTAGAGTTCATTAAGACTTCCAAGGGCGATATCCGAAATCAATCAAGTCCAACTACGGGCTTATACGCCGAGGATAATAATACGCTCTGGACTGGTATTTATAACGGGATAGGAAAGTATCAAATCGGGCAAGACGAAGGAGTTGCCTATTTAGAAAAGACCGCTGAAGAAATTATCGACCCCAGTTTTGTTACGGAAATTCTTCCATTTCGGGACAGCTTTTTCCTAGTCTCTTCAGAGAATGGATTGTTTTTATTTGATCGGGCTAAGGAAAGCTTCAGCTATCAATTTCAGGCGGATAAAAACTTGCCCGGCAGCTTACCTTTTAGTAAGATTTCTACTTTAGCCAAGGATCATTCCTCCGTTTATTGGATTGGTAGCCAGCAAGGTGAGCTTGCGTTTGCCAGCCAAGTGAAGAACCGTTTCAGAGGGATATCTTCTAGTGTCGGAAAATCAATTACGGCCATGCAAGTAGCGCCGGGCAATGACATCTGGTTTAGTACATTGGAAAATCATTCATACCGTGTTTCCGGGTTCAATGGGGCCATCAAGCAGTACAAAAACCTTATTCATACCGATTACCCGGACAAGGAATTTCCACTTCCTTCCATAAATAGTTTTATCGGTAATAAAAATCAATCTTGGTGGGCAAAAGTCGGGAACCAGTTTCTACACTGGTCGGAAGATCAGGATCAGTTGATTTACCAACACAAAAACGCTTTCGGCGTCCCGAACTCCTCGGAAGACAGGATGGAATGTTTTCTGTTGCGGGCAAACGGAAGGCTTCTACACAGTTACGGCAGAAAAATTTATCAGCTAAAAACAAATGGAGGAGCCCTAGACACTCTCCCATGGCATAACCTTAACCACCTCCAGATGGACCCCATTGTTTTTATGGCGGAAGACAACCTTAAACGGGTTTATATCGGGGACCAATCAGGAAGGTTGGCTGTACTGCAAGAGAAAGGAGGCCAGCTTTCCGTGCTGGCTAGCCTAGAAAACATGGGGACAATAAACGCCCTCCACCAAGACACCGCCCGCAGTACGCTCTGGCTTACTACCTCCAAAGGCCTAGCCCAACTAAACCCCAAAACCTTCGAGCTAAGCTGGCTCACCGAAGAAGACCATAACCTCGCCCAGGAAACCTACTACAACGCCATCCCCGACGAATCCGGCAACCTCTGGCTCCCGGGAAATAACGGCCTTGTCCGTTATAACCCTGATACAAAGGCCTTCCACCGTTTCACCACGGCCGATGGGCTGCTCTCCAACGTCTTCGTGCGCAACGCCAGCTTGCGCGTACCCAAAACCGGCGAAATTTGGCTAGGCAGCAAAAACGGCGTCAACACCTTCCACCCCAAAGACATCACCCTCTCCGACTTCAAACCCAACATCTCCATCTCCGAATTACTCGTCAATGACAATCCCTTTGAGCCCAAGCGGGACGCAAACAAAGGCAATATCAACGAAAAGGAAAGCCTCACCTTCAACTACCAAGAGAACACCCTCTCCTTCCGCTTCGTCGCATTAGACTACAGCAACCCAGAAGCCAATGAATATTATTACCAGATGGAGGGCTACGACGACGAGCGGGTGTACGCCGGCACGCGAAATTTTGTCCGCTACCCCAACCTGCCAGCAGGGGATTATAACTTCAAAATATGGGCTACCAACTCCGACAAGGTACTGAACGAAGTCCCCAAAATCCTTTCCCTCATCATCATCCCGCCCATTTACCAGCGGTGGTGGTTCTACCTGCTTTGCCTCGTTTTGGTCAGTGCTATTCTGTACGCCATCTTCCAATACCGCCTAGAGCAGGCCCTGAAAGTTGAGCGCCTCCGCGTTAAGATATCCAGCGATTTGCACGACGATGTGGGCGGGATGCTATCCGGCCTAGCCATGCAAACTGAACTGCTGGAACTGACGGCCAGCGAGGAAACAAAGCCCAAACTGGCGCGCGTCGCCGAAATGAGCCGCAGCGCCATGTCTCGTATGCGAGATACCGTGTGGGCGATTGATGCGCGCAAAGACACCCTCGCCGACCTTATTGACCGGATGCGAGAACATGCCGAGGAAACCCTTGCGCCCAGAAACATCCAGTATGGCATCAACATCAACCGGCTGGAACTCGACAGTGTACTGACAACAGATGTGCGGCAGAGCCTTTACTTGATATACAAAGAAGCCATCACGAATGTAGCCAAACACAGCGACGGAGATACGGTCAATGTTGATTTGGCCGAAGACCAAACTGGCTTCAGTATGTCTATCCACGACAACGGAACAGTACCGAAAAAAGACTATAAAACCACCGGCGCAGGCCTAAGCAACATGAAGATGAGAGCAGACTCCATTACCGCTACGCTAACGGTAACTTCAGGTGATGGTTACCGGGTTTTGCTGCAACGAAAATCACTTTAGCTCACTTAAATGCCTTGCGGATAGCGAGCTTTTTAGGGCGCGGCCGCAGGTGCATAGAATGGTTAAAAGGCATAGCAGACTACGAAGCTTGTGGATGAAGCGAGTTGAGCACCCCACAGAAGCCAGATATTCAACAGGTTAGCAAATGGAATTAAATTAGCGAAAATTCGCTGATTAGCAATGTGTTAGCTGCGTTTTGAACATATTACCCGCACCATATTGGAATTAGCGAAAACCCGACCTACCTTCGGCTCCGATATGACCCCTACCGAACTAGTTCAGGAAAGACTTCTTTCCCTCGAAGACTTAAGCCGCCGCCGCTGCGGCTGGCGCACGTATTCCCAGAAAACCGTTTTCACCAACGGTGTCTTTGACCTCGTCCACCCCGGCCACCTTACCTATCTCGCCGAGGCCGCTGGCTTGGGCCAGCGCCTCATCGTTGGGGTAAACTCCGACGAGAGCGTCAGGCGCCTCAAAGGCAGCTCGCGCCCCATCATGCCGCTAGCCGCTCGGATGCAACTACTCGCGGGCCTCTTCTACGTAGACGGCGTAATCGCCTTCGATGAAGACACCCCCCTCGAACTCATCAAGGCCCTCAAACCCGACGTACTCGTGAAGGGCGGAGACTACACCGAAGCCACCATCGTGGGCGCACCGGAGGTGCGCAGCTGGGGAGGAGATGTACAGGTATTGTCGTTCGTTGATGGGCACAGCTCTACCAACATCATTGAGCGCTTACGAGAGTATGCATAACCAGATTGTAGGGTTGCCATTTTTCGCCTTCCCTGCAGTTCGGCTACATTGCCCCGTAACCAGCGTTCAGGACGTAGTGTGCAGCATTCAGACAACCGAATGTAACAGCGGTAGCCTGAACCCTAAACCCTGACAGCTAAATCCTGATCGCTAAAATCTATTACCCCTACCTTCGCTCTCATGTTAGCAAAACGCATAATCCCCTGCCTAGACATCAAAGATGGCCGGACCGTAAAGGGCGTAAACTTCGTCAACCTACGCGACGCCGGCGACCCCGTTGAGCTGGGCGCGAAATACTCGCTTGCTGGCGCGGATGAGCTGGTGTTTCTAGACATCACCGCCACCAACGAACGCCGCAAAACACTGTCTGACCTAGCGCGCAACATCGCTCGCCACCTCAACATCCCCTTCACCATCGGCGGAGGCATCAAGCACATCGACGATGTAGACGTACTGCTGAACGCAGGCGCAGACAAGGTGAGCATCAACTCCGCCGCAGTGCGGCGGCCCGAACTCATCAATGAGTTGGCCTACGCCTTCGGCAACCAATTCGTGGTGGTCGCCATCGACGCTAAGAACGTTGGCGGAGAATGGTTTGTCCACCTCAACGGCGGGCGAGTAAAGACCGAACACAAACTGTTCGACTGGGCCAAGGAAGCCCAAGAACGCGGCGCAGGCGAAATTCTCTTCACCAGCATGGACCACGACGGCACCAAGGCCGGCTTCGCCAACGAAGCCCTAGCGGAGATGAGCGACCTGCTCAGCATCCCCATCATCGCTAGCGGCGGAGCGGGAAATAAGGAGCACTTCGCGGAGGTCTTCACGAAGGGCAAAGCAGACGCTGGGCTAGCGGCCAGCATCTTCCACTTCGGAGAAGTGGGCATCAAGGAGTTGAAAGATTATTTGGGGGAGCAGCAGATTCCGGTTCGGCCAGTTTAAGACAGCCTTATGTTTCTACGGTACCCTTAACCTCTCTTTGCACCTGCGCGCCGTCGCCCTTCTTACCTACTACTTACTATACTTGGCTCGGTCACCTCTGGTTGCCGAGTCAAGTACAAACACACGAAGCCCACGGACAATGAGATTGCCGTGGGCTTCGCGCTTAAAAACAGAACAAAATCTGCTCATCTAGGGGAGTACAACCAAGCGTTCGGTTCGCTCTAAACCAAGCGAAGCAAAGCGGAGGTAGTATACGCCTGCGGGGATGGCCCCGAGGTCCCATTCCGCACGTCCTACGCCGTTGAGGCTATACTTAGCGAGTTGGCGACCAGTTGCATCAAACAATACGGCGTTCACGTCTGCGAGCCAGTTGCCTGTGGCTTCTACGGTCAGCTGTCCTTTTACCGGATTGGGGTAAACGGAAAGTGCGCGGCCTGCACCAAAATCATGCACACCGTTCGGGATGATTCTGAACTGACGAGACGTGCTGATGGCCTCTCCACAATCGTTGCGCGCAATGATGCGCCAGAAGATGAGGTCTCCGGCCGGGATGTTGGAGAGGGTACGGATGGTGCTGGTTTGTACCTCTTCGAAGGTAATCACGGAAAAGTCTGCATTTACGGAGTATTGAAGGAGGTAAGAGGTTGCGCCCGGTGACGCATCCCAGTTGAAAGTGATGTCTCCCTCCAGCACTTCAACGTTGTCTTCTGGGCTGGCCAAGTTCGCTTCCGTTACCGCTACGGCTATGCGGAGTGGGATCGAAAGGTCACGCGCAGTGCCGTCTCCGTTGGTAACCGTGAAGGTGGCGGTGTAGTCACCTTCCGCTAGTGTGCTCCAGTCAGAAAAGTCTACCGCTACGGTTTGGTTTTCTGAGTTGTAGTTGAAGGTGTAGTTGTCCAACGATTGGCCGCCTACAGCGACATCCAAACCTACGGCGCCGGAGTAATCCGCTCCGAGGTCTAGGCTAAGGCTGTTGCTTCCGCTTTGACAAACCTCAATGGATTGTGTTTGCGAACCAAGGCTAAAGTCTGCAATGTTTCCTGTGGTACAGAAAAGGATGCCGAACGCGGTGATGGAGCCACCGTCTAGGTTAGCGTTGTCGTTCACGATGAGGGTCCAAGTGCCGTCGGCGGGTTCTCCTTGGAAGCTAGAGAGCGGTTCTGCGGATTGGAAAGTGCCTTGGGTTGCAATGTCGCCTACGTCACAAGCCAAGATGAAATCATCTTGCGTAAGTTCTGCGGCATCGGTGAAAGTGACCGACATATTGTCTCCCCCACAAGCGCCTCCACTTACCCTACCGAAGAGCTCAATCTCTGTTCCTTCCGGAGATACGAGTCTTGCGTCAAGGTCACCAACGTAACTGTGGGCGATTTCAACATTAACTTCAAGAGAAGCAACTTCAAAAACTGCTACTACTTCCAGATCAACGAACACTTCAACGTCTCCTCCGGAAGCGCTGATTGCTTCGGGGAGGTCGGTGGCCTGAGAAGCCGCACAGGAAATGTCTGCGGTAGTGAAGGAGTACTCCGCCCACTCTCCGGGACCGCAATCATTGATGGTACGGACGCGCCAGTAGTAAGTTACGTTGCCGTCTAGTGGCTCTGAAATACTAGCACGGGTGTTTGGGGTAGTCGCTGAACCAGCAAGGATGTTACTGAAATCAGACACATCAGACAGCTCGAAGTCATATCCTTGTGCGTTTTCTACGCTGGCCCAAGTAATTGCTCCGCTTGGGAGTACCTGCATCTCACCGTTCGTTGGTGTTTGTGCGGTAGGTGCATCAAGTACACCGCTGAGCAAAGTTAAGCTCAGGGTGATGTCGTCTGTAGCCGTACCGCCCGTTGCGCGAACGGTGATTTCATAGTCTCCGGTAGCAATGTCCATACTTCCTGGTACAACGAGGTTAACCATGTCTCCGCCAGCTGCAGTTGAGGCAGAAAGCGTTGGAGAGATGCCTGCCGTAGAACTCACAATCTCCAGTGTTGTTCCGGTAGGAAACCCATCACCTAGCATGAAGCTAATGGTGTTGTCGGTGGTGCTACATCCACCAGAGCAGTTGCTTTCGGCGGTTAAGGTAGTCGGGATGTTGGCGGAATCGAAGCCGTCTACGAACATCGTGCCCGTTCCGCAGGGGTCGAGCCAGTCTTTCAGGCGGGTGTCGGGAGTGCCACTACCTTCCCAGCTGGTGTGGAAGTAGCCGTAGCTGTCTAGTAAGTCGTTTCCACAAGCAGCACCACCGCCGTGTAGCTGACCACGAACGCGCTTGAAGCGGTCGAACACGGGAGAGCCGGAGGAACCACCTTCGGTGGTGCCAATGTCCCAGTCGGGAATGGTGAGGTGGTCGCCATCAGCAACTTCGGTGAGGCTGTTGTAAGCGGCCCGGAATGGGTCTTGGAAGGAGAAAGAGATGCGCTTTTCTTCCACAGCCGGGTGGTGTATGGCGATCATGGTATCTGCGGGTACTTCGGCGCGCGCATCCCAGCCTGCAAAGTAAGCATTGGCTGCGGGGTTGACGGGGTCGTCCAGCATCAGAATGGTCATGTCTGAAGCGAAGTTGCTTGCTAAGTGTATTGCTCCCATATTGACGGTAGCGAGGCTGCCGTTGCCATTGTTTCCGCTGGCGCTGGTGTTTGGTAGGCGACAGGTCTGGTTTTGGTAGTTCCAAATGGTCACTAGGCTTGGCGCTTCATCTGGGCCTACGCCACAGTGGTTGGCGGTCATGAAGATCGGTGCTCCGTCATTGTTTACATTATTGACCAAGAAACCGGTACAAAAGCGGCTACCACCTGAAGACAAGGCGGCTACACTACGGATGATGTCTCGGTACTGGTCTACAATACCGAAGCCATTGGCTGCGCCACAGATCACATCGAGGTTGCAGGCTCCGGAGAGGAGTTTGTTTACGCCTCGGAAATCGTGGTTAACGAAAGTCAGGTACAACTTTACTTCCTTGATGCGAGCCGTAGGTACCCGGAGCTCAAGCATGATTTCGTCGCCGTCTAGCATCGGCGTCCACAACTGGTTGTGGTCTTCGTTGTCGGCCGAAGTCATGGGGCCAAAGCGTTCTGTTGGCGTTACAAGGAATAGCTCGGCACCTGCGGGTAGGTTGTATTCAGAGAAGCCGAGGTTGAGCGTGTGGGCTCCGGGGCTACTGATGCGGGTGCGCCAAATGGAAGTAGTGCCTTCTTCATCCCATGTGCCGCTAGAAGCGGGGCGTATTTTGACGGGGATGGGGATGGCAAACTCTGGCGCACGGCCGGGGCGGTCCGCTTCTTCTTCGGCAGCCATTAGCCTAGTATTGTCTTGAGCAGGCATCACCTCAATAGGGATGTTGGCAAGCTTTTCGGATGAAAGAGCGTACTGCGCTGGAGCAATAGCGGAGTAACAAAGGGCCAATGCAAGGCCCAAGCAGCGTAATAATAATTTCATTGTGATACCTGAGTTTTGATCTCCTAGCCAGTGAAAAGGGGAGATGTAGTTTTGATGTGTATTTCGCACAAGGTAAGTACTTAGGCGACCAATAAATAATTGAACCCTCATTTTGCATTACAGACTACATATTCTTATCTTTGCGCCCCTTAACGAACCTTTCGGTCGGCTCTGCCGCTCCTTCCCAAACTAAAGAACAATGAAAAGAACGTTTCAACCTTCCAAGCGCCGCCGTGTAAACAAGCACGGTTTCCGTAGCCGTATGAGCACGAAGAGCGGCCGCAAACTGCTCGCTCGCCGCCGCGCCAAAGGCCGTGCGAAGCTGACGGTGTCTGACCAGACCTACAAGAAGTAATACTGCCCCCTGCCGGTGAATGCCGGAAGGTCCGTATAAGAATTAGCCCTTCTCCGCTGCTGCGGAGAAGGGCTTTTTGGCGTAAAACTGACGCTTCAAACTTATAGCGCGCAACCTCTGTTTCGTCCCAGCTGTTAGCCATCCATGAAACGAATCGCTATCCTTACCGGTGCAGGCGTATCTGCTGAATCCGGAATTGCCACCTTTAGAGACAGCAACGGCCTGTGGGAAAACCACCGGGTAGAAGACGTAGCCAGCCCAGAGGGCTTCGCTGCCAACCCCGAGCTGGTCCTCAATTTCTACAACCAACGCCGCGCACAACTCCACACCGTAAAGCCCAACGTTGGCCACAAGCTCATCGCGGCCTTGGAAGACGACTACGACGTTACGGTAATTACCCAAAACATTGATGACCTCCACGAACGGGCCGGAAGCACCAACATCATCCACCTACACGGCGAACTACTAAAGGCCCGGCCGGCCAACGCCGATGGCTTTATTGTAGACTGGCCCGGAGACATAAACCTAGGCGATACCGATGATAAAGGCAACCAGATGCGCCCACACATCGTCTGGTTCGGAGAAAGCGTACCCGAAATCGAAAACGCCGCCCGCGTGGTCAGCAGAGCAAACCTCATCATCATCGTCGGGACCTCCATGCAGGTATACCCCGCCGCAGGCTTGGTTGGCTACGCCGCAGACAGCATCCCCGTGATCTACGTAGACCCCAAACCCAGCATCAATTACGAATTGGAACAGCGCGGCAACATCCATACCATAGAGATGGGCGGCAGCGAAGGGATGGAAGTGGCAACCAAGATGGTCCATGAACTAATCGGTGAGTAAGCGTACCCTTCGGGATTTAACATGTTTGATTTAACATTCAACATTTGAAATTTAGCTACCGCAAATACCCTTTAGGATTTAACATGTTTGATTTAACATTCAACATTTGAAATTTAGCTACCGCAAATACCCTTTAGGATTTAACATGTTTGATTCAACATTCAACATTTGAAATTTAGCTACCGCAAATACCCTTTAGGATTTAACATGTTTGATTCAACATTCAACATTTGAAATTTAGCTACCGCAAATACCACTCACCGCGCTTCGCTTGTTCGCCTAGGGTGAGTAAGCGAAGCGCCGCGAACAGTAACAGCGGTAGCCAAATGTTGAATGCTCAATGTTGAATCGCAAATGTTAAATCCCGAAGGGGTTCCTAAACCCCAAACTGACGCAAGTGATGATCCATATGTTTCCAAAACTGGTTGCTCCACTCTTGGCTGGTCATGTTGCCGAAGGAAGGGGATGCTTTGCCTTCGTAGGCGGCGGCACCGTCTGCGTGGAACTGCTTGAAGTTGGCTACCAATAGGTCTTTCTCGGTATTGAAGTCTCTTTCGTCTGTAACGACAAAAACAGGCGCGGTTTGTCCGTTCTTTTGGTAGGGTTTCTTCCCGACTACAATTGGTTTTACGAACAGCTTCAGCATCCAGCGCATCAGGAAGTTGTAGCTGGTGGGTGTTTTGCCCGAAGTGATGTCGAAGGCGACGTTGTTGTGGGCCAACATCTGGGCAACGTTCATCTTGCCCCAGAGTGGTTGGCTCTCTGGCGTAAGTTTATGGATACGATCGAGCATTTCGTTCAGCGTCTGCTCTTCATATAAGGATGGGTACATAAAAGAATGGTTTCTTGGCTTACAAGGTAAGGAATTGCTTCAAACTTTCCTTGCACCTGCGCGCCGCCGCCCTTACTAACCCCCTGCTGTTCCTTACCTTGCAGCCATGAAACGCTCCTTCATCTTTCTGCTTTGTGCTTTTGCCCTCTTGATGATCTCCGGCTGCAAGGCTGCCGGCTGTGGGTGCCCCATGTATTGAAAGCATTGTGGGCGCGGCCGCAGGTGCAAGGAAAGGTAAGAGCAGTGTATGTGCTCCCGAAACACCGTTTCTTTGCCCACATTTACGCTCCCCAACCACCAAACTGAACAACGCCCGCATCTAGGGCATACCATATATATATGTACATTGATACGCACACCCACCTCTACAGTGGGAAATTTACTGAAGACCGCGACGAAATGATGGTGCGCGCCCGGAACGCCGGGGTAGAACTGGCCATCATGCCCGCAGTCGACCTGCGTAGCCATGAAGCGATGTTGCAACTCGAAGCCGATTATCCAGCCCAAACCTTGGCTATGATCGGCCTCCATCCTTGCAGCGTAGGAGAAGACTTCGAGACCGAACTCGCCGCCGTAGAGAAATACCTAGGAGAACGCTCTTGGGTAGCCATCGGCGAAATCGGTATGGATTTGTACTGGGACAAGACCTTCCGGGCACAGCAAGAAACAGCTTTCCTTAGGCAATGCCAGTGGGCAATTGATTACGATTTGCCGATCTGCATCCACGCCCGCGAAGCAATTGACGAACTCTTAGCATTGATTGACGGCATAAACAACCCGAAGTTGCGCGGAGTATTCCATTGCTGGACCGGAAACCTAGAGCAAGCCAACCGCGCGATCGCTCATGGGTTTTACTTGGGCATCGGCGGAGTAGTGACCTTCAAGAACGGCGGCATTGGCCCAGTAGTAAGCAGCGTCCCCAGAGATCGGGTTTTGCTGGAAACGGACGCGCCTTACCTCGCCCCCGTACCGCACCGAGGAAAACGAAACGAGACGGCTTTTGTGCCACTTGTCGCAGAAAAGATCGCAGAACTCTGGGAAACTTCTCCCGAGGAAGTTGGCCGACAAACAAGCGCCAATGCTTGGCAACTCTTTGAACTTGACCGCTTTGTAAAGCCTTCATGCCCCTGGGCCGCTACCAGACCGATAATTCTTTGACGTTTAATATGCACGAATGCCAATAAAAATTTTGTTTTGTTGATCGTTTTTGCAATTTTTGCGTCTGTTCTAGGAACACCCTGCTAACGAGCAGCGAAGTTTCGCTAGAAAGTTTTATAAAAGGAGAGGTGTCCGAGTGGCTTAAGGAGCACGCTTGGAAAGCGTGTGTGCGGGTAACTGTACCGAGGGTTCGAATCCCTCTCTCTCCGCATTGAAAATAGGGGTAGAAAAGGAAATTTCATTCATCCGACTCGCTAGGTTCGAACTCTGAGCACAGCGATCACGACGAAGGAATCATCCCTCTCTCTCCGCATTGAAAAGGATGGTAAGGAAGGTTGCATAATGTCTGCAAAAGCTTGTTTAGGTGATGAAATCATCACCTAAGATTTTCCCTTTGCAAGCAATCAAGATGGAATTTTCCTTACCTTTCCGCACATTGTTGCGATATTCGTCGCACAAAACAACCGCAACGGCGGTTCAAAAAGCAATATATACCGGCTTCGTGCTGGTACATTCTCTTCACGCACAAACTATTCGTTCAACCTAAATTTGGCTATGCGACATCTTTCCAAAGCACTGGCGGCACTTACGCTGGTAGTATTTTCCGCTGCCGACCTTGCGGCACAAGCAGACGAATCCTCTGGGTTCCAGGTTCTCAAGAAGCAATTCATCGATGGTGATTGGCGCTTCATGGCAATCGTTCTTGTCTGTCTTATCCTCGGTCTGGCATTCTGTATCGAGCGTATCATTACGCTTAATCTTGCTTCCGTCAACACGGACAAATTACTCTCTCGCATCGGTGAGCGCCTTGAAGAAGGCGACATGGACGGTGCCCGTGAGGTAGCCAAGTCTACCGCTGGCCCTACTGCTAGCGTACTCTACGAAGGCCTACGCCAAAGTGGTAGCGGACCCGACGCAGTAGAGAAGGCAATTGTTTCTTACGGTTCCGTTCAGATGGGCCTCTTGGAGCGCGGCCTCGTTTGGATCTCTCTCTTTATCGCGATTGCGCCCATGCTTGGGTTCATGGGTACGGTAGTAGGTATGATCCAGGCCTTCAACCGTATCGAAACGGTAGGTGACCTTTCCCCAGCAGTAGTTGCAGGTGGTATTAAGGTAGCCCTCCTTACCACGGTATTCGGTCTTATTGTTGCCATTATCCTTCAGATCCTGTATAACTACATCGTTAACAAGATCGACGGTATCGTCAACAAAATGGAAGATGCTTCTATCGCTTTGGTAGACATCATGGCCACCAACAACAGCTTTAAGGCCTAACCAGCCCTCATTTATATAAATCCAATCAAGCATGTACGCATTTTTAAATAAATACGGTCAGGCGCTGGCTTTCGGGATTGGAGTGCTGGTTGTTGCTATCTTTTTGATCAGTATCTTCTCTGCCGATGCGGCAGTATTCGATACCCTCCAGGGTGATAACCGGAGCTACGAAACAGACATTTTCAACTTTGGTATGTATGCCTCTATTGGCCTCATCATTGTTGCTTTTGCTGCTGCTTTGCTCTTCGGTATTGTCCAGTTTGCGAGTAGCCCTAAGGAATCCATCAAAGGTCTTATCGGTCTCGTAGTTCTCGGTATTATCGTTTTCATTGGCTACTCTACAGCCAATGGTAACATCGCTGCCGAAACTCCCGAGATTCAAAAGGCCATTGAAAAATTCACCACTTCTCAGGAAACCACCTTCTCTGGCGGAAACCTGAAATTCATTAGTGGTGCCATCTTGGCCGCTCTGATCATGATTGTGCTATCGATCCTTTCACTTGTAGTGTTCGGTATCCGAGGCATCTTTAAGTAACCTGAATAAATCTCAACCAGACTATGGCTAAGACCAAGACCAGAGACCGGATGAACAATGAGATCAATGCGGGCTCTATGGCAGACATTGCCTTCCTGCTCCTCATTTTCTTCCTCGTCACGACTACGATCGCTGAAGACAAGGGTATTCTCGTAAGATTGCCGCCCTGGTCTGACGAAGAGCCCGACATTACCAAGCTGAAAGAACGCAACGTGTACTCCGTACTCGTTAATGCGAACAACCAGTTGCTGGTTCGTGAAGAACCCATGCGCATTTCCCAACTACGGGAAAACGCAAAGGAATTCATCTCGAACCCACGTCGGCTCGAGAACATGTCGGAATCACCCAAAAACGCCATCATTTCGCTAAAGAATGACCGTGGTACAAATTACCAAACGTACCTCGCCGTTTACAACGAACTGAAAGGCGCTTATGACGAATTATGGGACGAACTCGCCCAGAAACGTTACGGTGAACCTTACTCCGATGATATGCCCTTCGCCCAGCGTAAGGCCATCAAGGGGGAAATCCCGATGGTACTCTCCGAAGCGGAGCCCACCAACTTTGGTGAAGAGAATTAAGTGATTACGGGCCGGTTCCGCTACGGCGTATTCCGGCCCGTTTTTATTTACATCTCAACCCACCAAAACCGCCCCAAAGGGCATCTTACAGCTGTTCAAATCATACAGTTGTTAACCCAATTTCAACCATCAATCTAATGGCTAAGTTTTCTAAAAAGCGCGGTAAGTCAAGCCCCAAGGTTTCTACCGCTTCTCTTCCGGACATCATCTTCATGTTGCTGTTCTTCTTCATGATGGTAACCGTTCTGCGGGATTCCGACTTGAAGCTCTCCGTAAATACACCGGAAGCTACACAGCTGACTAAGCTTGATGAGAAATCGCTCGTCAATTACATCTACGTTGGGCGCCCAACTGCGCAGTACCAAGATATTTACGGTACTTCACCACGGATTCAGCTTGGCGACAAAATCTCCACCGTTGATGATATTCCGTTGTTCCTAGAACAACACAAAGTAAAACTTCCTGAAGCTAAGCGTGGCCGTATTACCTCTTCTCTCCGAGTTGATGGTGACGTCACGATGGGCATCGTACAGGACGTAAAGACAAAACTTCGTAAGAGCAATCAGTTGCGCATCAACTACTCCGCCGGTAAGCGTGCGGGTGAACTCAACTAGGCCTTACCCCAAAAAACGCCTTCTGGCTAGAAGCCGCTCATCTCTCTGTTCTGAGGGTGGGCGGCTTTTTTGTTTAGGGTACTCCTTAGCCTCTGAGCTGAGGTGATAGGAATGTTGGTTAGTTGCCACCGAACTCGACAGGCGAACTTTTTCGCCACGTAAAGAACTCATAATTCCTAAGATGCGAGGTATTCATGTGGGACTAAATATGTACCCAGTTCTATGAGCGAAAAAGAATTCGACTGGCGAGTTTGGAGAAGTTCATCAAACATTCTTATCACCCTACCTCCGAACTTATTTATGCTGTATCATTGAACCAACCAACTTCTACCTCACCATGCAAACTGGCATCATCGTTTTCTACCTTCCTGAAAAGGGCTACGGCTACCTGCGGCTACTGGATACGAAGGAGGATTTTCACTTCAGGGAGGAGAACTTGCTTTGCGGTTCCGTAACCGCCGGAGAGCTGGTTTCCTTTGAGCTAAAGCAAGGCCGGCAAGGGTATTTTGCGGACAAGGTGCGGAAAAGCGGTATGGCTTAGGGGTGGGTAGATTATTTACGCTTAAAAGCCGACAAGGCCTTTTTGGCTTCGTCAGTAAGTACGAGACGACCAGAAACCCCGGCCCGTTCTTTGAGGAGGGTTGGCCAGTGGTCGGTTCCGTGCCAGAGGGTTTGTTTGAGTTCGGCGGTTGCTTGGAGGCTGTAGGCCGCCAGTTTGGTGGCGAGGGTAGCGGCGGCGGCGAACAGTTCTTCGTTGGAAGCGAAGACGCGCTGGTAGAGCCCTTTGCTTTGGGCCCAAGCGGCGTCATGCCATTCGGTATCAATGCTTAGTTCGGAAGCGGCGGCTACGCCCATTTTCCGTACTAGAGCGGGGAGGATGACGAAAGGGCCGATGGCGATGGCGAGCTCACTTAGTTTGACGCTGGCGGCCTCGGTGGCGAGGCAGTAGTCTGCCGCAGCGGCAATCCCGACGCCGCCGCCAATTGCTTTGCCCTGAACGGCGACTACGATTGGCTTTTTGCAGCGCCGCATAGCCATCAGTAGGTTGGCAAAGCCCATGAAAAAAGCTTGGCCAGATGCTTGGTCGGTAATGGCTAGCAGCTCGTCTAGGTTTGCTCCGGCGCAGAACGTACGCTCGCCTTCGCTGCGCAACAGTATACTGCGGGTGTTGTCGTTTTGCGAAGCGGTATCAAGAGCGGCAACTAGGGCCTGAAGCTGATGGGTCGGGAAGCTGTTGTGTGCTGGGTGGCCGAAGATGATGGTCCGTACGCCCGTAGGGGATAGTTCGATGGAGAGCTGGCCGTTGGGGTTCATAAGGTTGGGGTTGGTTGGGTGGGGGAGGCAAAGATACAAATCCTGCTCACCCTCCTTTTTTTGAGGTTATAGGCGTGTACGCATCCGTTACATTGCACCTGCGGCCGCGCCATCCCTTATGCACTAAAAAAGCCTACTCACGATTGAAAAAACGGCTTTGTCCGTCATATTCTGGTTTAATAACCGTTATTTATAAAAACTAGGCTAATTTGTGCCGAACTATTGCCCCTACTTATGAAGTGCCAAAACACCACTAACTACTTATCCCGCTCGTTATTACTCTTTCTTTTGGCCCTTGGCTGCTCGTTGCCAGCGTCTGCTCAAAAGCTTGAAGGCATCGCCAGTTTTTACGGCAAAGGCTTTGATGGCCGCCAGACCAGCACCGGAGAAATATTTGACGAAGACGCCTACTCGGCCGCAAGTTTAGACATGCCTTGGGGCACCATCCTGGAGGTGACCAACCTAACCAACGGCAGAAAGACGCAGGTGCGCGTAAACGACTGTGGGCCAAAGGTAGAGGGCCGGCTAATTGACCTGAGTATGTCTGCGGCAAGAGACTTGGATTTGATTAATTCGGGCCTTACAAGAGTCCGCTTACGGATCATACAAGCTAGCAACGCTGGCCCCACCTGCAACCGAGCAGCTTGGTCCAGAAAATTAAAGGCGCAGGGCAAGGCAATCCCGCCGCCACCACCACCATGGGACCCCACCCAGACGGTTGCCTTGATGGGGGGGAACAACGCAACATCTGGGCCAGCTACCACAACACCTTCCACGCCACCACCTGCGGGAAGTATACAGGGAATGGCCAGTTATTACCCAGATCGGCTACATGGGCGCAACACCAGCACGGGCGAAGTCTATGACTTCAACAAATTCACGGCAGCCAGCAAGCTCTACCCATACGGAACCAGATTGGAAGTAACCAACGTTGTGAGCGGAGCGAGAACGGAAGTGATCGTGAACGATTGCGGGCCGAACAGCGAAGACCGCATTCTTGACCTCAGCCGGATCGCCGCCGAGCAAATCGGTGTTTTACAGGCCGGTGCGGCTATGGTGAACGTCAGGGTGCTCGTCCGTGGGGAGAAAGGCCCTACCTGCAACCGACTTGCGTGGTTGAAAGCGCAAAACGCGGGTGTTACTAAGGTCGAAAATTCCGTTTTGGCACCGTCAGATTATCAAGGTTCTGTACTAAGCCCCGCCAGAGCCAAACCTGCCGCCGCCCCAAAAGATATGGTAAAGGTATACGCCGTACAAGTAGGTGCGTTCGGTAACCCCGCTAACGCCGAAAAGATGGCCAGTGACCTACTGAGTAAAGGGTTTCCGAACTCGTACACTGCTCCCGGAGCTAGGCTGACGAAGGTGTTTACCGGAATGGAAAAAACCGTGAAAGACGCCGAAACCCTCAAGAGTAGCTTGATGGAAGCGGGCTACGCCAAGCCTAGAGTGGTCTCAACGCTCGTGTCTAAAGAAGCGTTAGAAAGCCGCGCTGCTCCAGCTGCTGCGCCTAGTAGCTACGGAAGTAAAGGCGTTGCTACACCACAGCCAGCGGTACAGCAGGCGGTAAAACCACAACAGTTTGACCCCGACGAGATGTTGTTTGGCGTACAGGTTGCGGCCTACTCAACGAAGACCAACGCTACGAAAATGATGGCTAAACTCCGAGGCTTAGGCTTTTACCCCGTCTACAGCGCAGATGTCGGGAAATCAGTACGGGTGTTTGTGGGTAAATTTTACTTCCAGAGCCAAGCAGAGGCACAAAAGGAAAAACTAAACGAGGCTGGAATTGAAGGATCTTCCGTGCGGCGGGTTCAATAAAACTAGTTGCCAATCACCGACAGCAACAATGCTGGCGCAACAAGCAGGACGATGAGCACACAAAGCCGGAAGTATTTATTTACGTCGTTCATGCCTATCTGACGATCAAAAGGGACGAAAGTTATATGCCTCAAGACCTTTTAATTGTTTGGTAACGCTTGTTGTAGAACCGCAAGATTCTTTAACAAATTCATATACTTGACTCGGTCACCAGAGGTGAAATTTTGCCGAGATGATTTTTTCGTCTCGCGAGGCAAAAAACGTAGGCAACACCTAAGTGTTGGCGAGGCTTTTTAACGAAGCGAGGCGGAAAAAGCATCCGGCAAAAATCACCTAGGGTGGCCGAGTCAAGTATAGCATCAGTGCGTCCTTTTTTGGGGCGCGGACGCAGGGTGCAAAGGCTGTTTTCAGGCTTGAGGACGCTTCTACAGCTATTCCTAAACCTTGTTGGCCGCTCAACCGTATTACCACGGTTGGAAAACCAATTAATCCTGCCTCAAATGCACGACATCGAGCCCCACTTCGGCTGGCGAGAAAAATACCGCGCCGAAGCCGATGAATACTCTCCCTTTTACGGCCGCGAGTATTCCGAATTTGGCTACACCAATAAGGTGTACAACTACCTCCTGCATCCGCAATGGGATGAGTTTGGTGCCGAAACCCTTTACCTCAAACAACTCTTCACAGACTACGACGAGCGCTACGTCATCATAGAAATGATCGGGGAGTGGAACGACGCCGTCCACAACGACGCCATGCACCTGAAGCGTGAGTTCATCGATCAGTTGATCGGCAACGGCATACGCCACTTCATCATCATTATGGAAGGCGTCCTCAACTTTCACGGCGAAGACACGGACTACTACGAAGAATGGTTGGAAGACATCTCCGACGATGGCGGCTGGGTGGCCCTGCTCAACTGCCATAACCACGTAATGGACGAGCTGACCCAAACCCGGCTAGACAGCTACCTCGCCTTCGGCGAACAACTCAATGGCCTCACTTGGCGGCCCCAAAAACCTGAACGAATCTACGAGGCCTTAGAAGGGCTACTGGAAACCGGAACCCGCAGGATTTACTGACTTAGTGGAGAGTATACACGAACTTAAGCCCCAATCCCCTATATTGCCTCGGTTTTAAAGCGTTCAGTACACTCATATACCTAGGAATCATGCAATTACAAGGGATCGATCTGATCATTTTCGGCGTCTACATCGTCGGTGTTATACTTTTTGGCATCTGGATTGCTAACCGCGAAAAAGCCGCTACGGCCAGCGATTACTTTTTGGCGGGCCGCAGCCTTCCTTGGTGGGCCGTTGGTGGGTCTTTGATCGCTTCCAATATCTCTGCGGAGCAGATCATCGGGATGAACGGCTCTGGTTTTGAACTTGGCCTCGCTATTGCTACCTACGAACTGATGGCCGCCATCACGCTTATCATTGTCGCCAAGTTCCTATTGCCGGTCTTTTTGAAAAAGAAGATATACACCATGCCCCAGTTCTTAGAAGAGCGGTACGATGGTACGGTCCGGACAATCATGTCTGTGATGTGGATCGCCCTCTTTGTCTTCGTCAACATCTCCACGGTGATCTATCTTGGGGCCTTAGCCATCGAACAGTTACTAGACGTGCCGCTGTACATGGGTATAATTGGTTTGGTGTTGTATTCTGCTTGTTTCTCCATCTTCGGTGGCCTCAAGGCGGTAGTATGGACAGACGTTGTGCAGGTGGTCGTACTGCTGTTGGGCGGTACGATTGCGGCTTGGGGCATCCTTAGTTTTGTTGGTGATGGTAGCGTCTTTGCGGGCATCTCCGAGTTGTACCGTGCGCTCCCTGGCCACTTCGAGATGCTCTTCGAGCCCTCCGATACATTTGTTAGCAAAGCCGCTACAACAGAACTTGCAAGCGGCGTCGACTTCGCTGGCAACCCAACGGAGTTGGTTGCCGGAGATGAGGTCAAGTCTAGCTTCAATCTCTTACCGGGCATGGCCCTGCTGTTGGGGGGCATGTGGATTGTGAACACCTATTACTGGGGGTTCAACCAATACATCATCCAACGCGCCTTGGCGGCCAAGAGCTTACCGGAAGCTCAGAAAGGTATTGCCTTCGCGGCCTTCATGAAACTGTTCATTCCCTTCTTCGCCGTACTACCAGGCATTGCGGCTTACTACTTATTGGTGGAAAAAGGTGTGAACGTTGATATAGAGAAGGCCGACCAGGCCTTCCCTTGGGTTTTGGGGAACTACGTTGGCGTTGGGTTCCGAGGCCTAACCTTTGCGGCACTGATTGCGGCCATTGGTTCGTCGGTCAGTTCTATGGTCAATAGTTCTTCTACGATCTTCACGATCGATATTTACAATAAGTTCATCAACCCCGACGCTAGCCAGAAACGGCAGGTAAGGATGGGGCAAATCGCGGCAGCGGTTTCCCTTATTATTGGTGCTGTTGTTGCTCCCGCGTTGGCCGGAGCGGGGCAGGTTTTCCAGATCATACAGGAGTACACGGGCTTCCTGAGCCCGGGGGTACTGGTGGTCTTCATCTTCGGTATGTTCTACCGCAGAGGTACTTCTAAGGCGGCTTTAGTGGTCATCTTACTTGGCGTGCCGCTGTCGCTCTTCTTCAAGTTCATTATGCCAGATTTGGCCTTCCTAGACCGGATGGCGCTGATGTTCCTCATCTCTTCCGCGCTGATGATTGGCCTGAGTGCCGTAACGAGCAAAGGCGGCGGAGCTCCGGCGGTGTCAACTTCTCCGGAAGGCATCATAAAGGATATGACGATCCGTAATGGCATCGCGTTGGTCGTGATCGTGATTGGGGTTTGTACGGCTATTCGTTTGTTCGTGCAGCCAGTTCCCGGCGTGCCAGACTGGGCGGTGTACTTATTTGCTGCACTCTCAGTAGTTGTACTCGCGCTGCTCTATACAGATAAGCAGGAAGACGACCATAAAGCAATCGATCTAGAGCCATCGCTTTTCCGTACCCGTATGGGCTTCAACATTGCGGCCCTTGGGGTGCTGTTGGTGCTGGCGCTTATTTATGGCTTTCTTGCTTAATGAAAATAACGCCCGCTTCCCTATCTTAGCGGCCCAAATAGTTTTACAGGGTAACCCCACCCACCAAACCAAAAGACCAACCAGCCCATGGCTAGCGTAGACATTGAAGCCCTAAACCAGCAAATCAGAATTGATAGCGAAGTGATTGACCGCATCCGGAAGGAAGTTGGCGGCGTCATCGTCGGGCAAGAATATATGATTGATCGCTTGCTGTTGGGCCTACTCACCAAGGGGCACATCTTGCTGGAGGGCTTGCCCGGCTTGGCAAAAACGCTCGCCATCAATACGCTTGCTAAAACGATTCGTGCGGAGTTTAGCCGCATCCAGTTTACGCCAGATTTGCTGCCGGCAGACATCGTTGGCACGATGATCTACAACCAGAGCGTCAACGATTTTACCGTGCGTAAAGGTCCTGTTTTCGCCAACTTCGTCCTCGCAGACGAGATCAACCGCGCACCCGCCAAAGTGCAGTCTGCACTACTGGAAGCAATGCAGGAACGGCAGGTCACCATCGGAGACGAAACCTTCAAACTACAAGAGCCCTTCCTCGTACTCGCTACCCAAAACCCCATCGAGCAGGAAGGAACCTACCCGCTCCCCGAAGCCCAAACCGACCGCTTCATGCTGAAGTGTACCATCGGTTATCCCACCCGGGAAGATGAGATCGAGATCATGCGCCGCAACCTCTCACAGGGCTTCGCCCCCGTAAATGCGGTAGCCACAACGGCCGAAATCATGAAAGCCCGCGAGAGCGTCCTGAAAATTTACATGGACGATAAGATAGAACGCTACATCATCGACATCGTCTTCGCTACCCGCGAACCCGAAGCTTATCGCCTAGCCGACCTCAAACCCCTCATCACCTTCGGTGGCAGCCCCCGCGCCAGCATCAACCTCGCCAAAGCCGCCAAGGCCCATGCGTTCCTAGAACGCCGTGGCTACGTGACGCCAGAGGATGTCCGCGCCGTTTGCGAAGACGTACTCCGCCACCGGATCGGACTGTCCTACGAGGCAGAGGCCGAAAACATTAAGCAGGAAGACATCATCGCGCGGGTACTGAATGTGGTGGAGGTGCCGTAAGGAGGCCG
>CALEDI010000277.1 GCA_937949535.1 uncultured Lewinella sp.
ATCAAGTTTGTAGTAGCCGAAGGCGGGGAAGTCGAACTCTTCGTCTTTGATTGGGGCGTTACCTTTCATGGCTTCTTTTTCCTTTACTGCGCCACCGAAGACCCAGCCGTTTTTCTTGTCGGCGGTCGTGATGCGGTACCAAGGTTCGTGGTAGGCTACGCCGCGCAACACGATGGTTTCGGGCTGCGGAGAGGTCTCTCCCGTCAGGGTGAGCGGTTCGTTGGCCCTCACGCGGGCTGCCACTTTGCCCTTCGTTGTTGGTTGGTCTCGGACGTTGAGTTGGTCTACCCAAGTGTAACGAATTTCGGGTGCTGCGGGGGTGATTGACTCGTCGGTTTCATCAGGCGCGGCCGCTGGTGCAGTGTTGGTTTTGGGCGAAGCCTCCTCCGGTGCGGAAGCTTTGTCGTTCTGGCAGGCAGTGAGGGTAAGCGCGAAAAGGAAGGCGTAGAAGAATGGCTTTAACATGGGGGATGTGTTTTACTGGGTTGAGTGCCTCCGGCCTACGTAATATACATAAGTTTACGAAGGTTCGTTGAGTGCCGAAACCCCCTCCCTACATCCCTCCCCACGGGGGAGGGACTTGTGAAAACGCAATGCGTTTTTGAGGCAAAGTTAGTCGTAACTACCCAAGTTCGTCTCTAAATGATAAAAATAGCAGTTGCCAACGATTTAGCGAAGGCGGCAGCCGCAGCGGTTTTGCTCCCCTCCCCGATGGGGTAGGGGCTGGGGGTGGGGGTTTGTGGCCATGTCAACTTATGTATATCCCGTAGACCCGAGGTGTGAAACGGCGTTCGTGTAAACTTGTGTATATTCCCTAGGCCTTAGGCAGCCCTCTATTCGTCGGCTAAGAAGGCACATTCGTCGTCTTCTGGCCGCTTAACCCATCACCCAATAGGGCTGTTGATCTATTTAATACCGTGTTTATACTACGGATGTCATACTTTTGCTGTGCAAAATTCAGATAACCAAACCGGGATAATAAATGAAAAGCCTTAACTACTTACTGCTAGCGGCCTTTGCGCTGGCTTTTACCGCCTGCGTTGGCGACACCGCAACAACGCCAACTACTGATGACGGCCCTCATGGCATCATCCTCGACAACATGGATACCTCCGTGGACCCCAAAGACGACTTCTACAACTACGTGAACGGTAGCTGGATGAAGAACACCCAAATCCCCGACGACCGCACCTCGTGGGGAGGCTTCGGCGTCCTCAGGAAGGCTACCGACGCCGACGTGCTCGCCATCCTCGCCAAGGCAAAAGAAAGCGGCAAATACGCCCCTGAAACAGACCAAGCCAAAGCCCTCGCCATCTTCGATACCAAGATGGACGTGGCCAAGCGCGACGAACTCGGCATCTCCCCCCTCAAATCGGCCCTCAACGAAATCGACAGCATCGAAAACTTAGCGGATTTGCAGCGCGTACTGGCCACCAACCCCGCCGTCGGGTCCCCCTTCCTCAGCGTGGCGTCTTTCCCCGACCTGAGCAACAGCTCCATCAACGGTGCTTACTTCACCGAGCTGGGCCTCGGCCTGCCCGATCGGGATTTCTACCTTGAGCAAGACTCCAAGTCGAAGGAAATCCGAGAAGAGTACGTAAACCACGTTACCAGAATGCTGGAGTTTCTGGGGGATGAGCAACCAGTCGCCAACGCCGCCGCTAAGAAAATCCTCGACCTAGAAACCCAACTAGCCGAACCTCGCCTAGACAAAGTACAGAGCCGCGATGCCCGCAACTTCAACAACCGCCACTCCTTGGCCGAAGTACAAGCCATGATCCCCGCCATGGACCTAGGCGCGTTCTTGACACAGAGCGGCGTCGAGAAAGACCTCGACACCCTCATCGTTACCCAACCGGCCTACGTGAAGGCCGTGCAGGAATTCCTGACCACGACGCCCATCGAAGACATCAAAGCCCTCGTGCGCTGGCACACCATGGCCGACGCCGCAGGGATGTTGACCGAGGAAATTGAAGTCGCCAACTGGGAGTTCTTCGCCAAATACCTCAACGGCGCCAAAACGCGCCGCCCTGCTGATGAGCGCGCACTGAGTACCGTAAACGGAACCGTAGGCGAAGCCCTCGGCCAACTATACGTCGACGAAAAATTCCCGCCCGAAGCCAAGGCGAAGGCCGAGGAAATGATCGCCGACGTGATCAAAGCCTTCCAAAACCGCATCCAAGACCTAGACTGGATGACGGCCGAGACCAAGGCTAAAGCCATTGAAAAACTAGACAAATTCACCGTCAAGATCGGTTACCCAGACGAGTGGGAAGACTTCTCCAAGATGGAGATTGCCGCAGACAAGTCTTACTTCGAGAACATGAAGGCGGTAGGTAAATGGAGCCGCGACAAGAACCTCTCCGAAATCGGTGAGCCAGTGGACAAGTCTGAATGGGGTATGTCTCCTCAGACCGTGAACGCCTACTTCAACCCCCTCAACAACGAGATCGTATTCCCGGCTGCCATCTTGCAGCCGCCTTTCTACGATTACTTGGCTGATGACGCTGTGAACTACGGCGGTATTGGTGCTGTGATCGGTCACGAAATCTCCCACGCATTCGACGATTCCGGCGCGCGCTTCGATGGCGATGGCAACCTCGCCAACTGGTGGACCGATGCAGACTTGGAAGAGTTCACTAAGCGCGGAGACGCCCTCGCTGATCAATACAGCGCCATCGAGGTGCTCGATAGCGTGTTCATCAACGGTAAGTTTACCCTCGGCGAGAACATCGGCGACCTCGGTGGCGTGCTGGGCGCGTACGATGGCCTCCAGCTCAACTACGCCCGCAACGGCCGCCCCGGAGAGCTGGATGGCTTCACGCCCGAGCAGCGTTTCTTCATGAGTTGGGCTACCGTTTGGCGTACCCTCGTTCGTGACGAATCCTTGCGCAACCAAGTCAAAACCGACCCCCACTCGCCGGGCCGCAACCGGGCTACCCAGCCCCTCGTCAACATTGATGAGTTCTACGAAGCCTTCGAAATCAAGGAAGGCGACGGCATGTGGTTGGCTCCAGAAAAACGGGTCCGTATCTGGTAAAAACCATGACAAGCCACTAGTAGCCACTAGTTTTTGGGCGCGGCCGCAGGTGCAGAGTCGGTTGAGACCTCGTTTTCTTCGGAGACGACGTTTTTCAACTTACTTTGCACCTGCGGCCGCGCCTGATTTACGGCCTACTCAGAGTACCTCCAATCCAACTGCCCCCTTTCCAATCGTTGAATTTTACCTACCTTCCGAAACGGAAACTTACCGCATGAGATCAGGATACCTTCTCTTCTTCGTCTTTCTATTGGGCAGCACTTGCCTCTGGGGCCAAGAGTTGCCTCCCGTTATTTCCTTTGAACCAGAGAGTTACGGCGGAGGCGGCCAAAACTGGGGCGTTAGCCAAGATGAGGAAGGCTTCATTTATGTAGCCAATAATGAGGGCTTGATGGAGTTCGATGGCCACGAATGGGTGTTTTATCCTTCCCCCAACGAATCGGTTATTAGGTCCGTAAAGGCGCACAATGGGCGGATTTATACGGGCAGTTATATGGATTTTGGCTACTGGGCGCCCAGCCCAACCGGCCAGTTGGAGTACCTATCATTGGCCACGCAAACTAAGAGCCGACTACTACCAGATGAGCAGTTCTGGAACATCATCCTGCACGAAGATCGCTTGGTTTTCCAGTCGCTCGATCAGTTGTTTCTTTATGACCCCGAGGCGGGAGAAATGACCTTAATCAGCTCAGGCAACGGCATCAATAAAATATTCAGTATTCGGGACGGGCTTTACTTCACCGACCGCGAGCAAAAGCTCTTTCGGCTAGAAGCTGGCAAGGTATCGGCTGTAGTTGAAGATGATTCGGCGAGCCTATTGATTATTCTTCTGTGGGAAAACGCCAACGAAGTGCTCGTGCAGTCCGAAACCCAAGGCTGCTTTGCGCTAACGGAGGGGAAATACGTCCCCAAAGATGCCCTGTCTTTCCTGAAAAGCCGCCGCTTGTACAGCAGCACGAAACTGAGAGACGGAGGTATGGCCTTCGGAACAATCGCCAACGGTGTCTACATCGTTGGGCCAAACGGAAACCTCCGTTACCACCTCGACCAAACCAACGGGCTTTCCAACAATACCGTTTTGTCCCTCTTCGAAGACGAACAGCAGAACCTATGGGTAGGTACAGACAACGGCGTTAGCTGCATCAACCTAGCGTCTCCCTTCCGGAAGTCAGTTGACAATACAGGCCAGTTGGGTACGGTCTATTCTTCGGCGGTACATGGCGGTAACCTTTACTTGGGCAGCAACCAAGGGCTGTTTGTAAAACGGCTCGGTAGCGAAGACTTTCCCGTGCTCGTTCCCGGAACCCGAGGCCAGGTTTGGTCTTTGTTCCTTTACCGAGGCAGCCTCTTCTGCGGCCACGACCAAGGTACTTTCTTAGTAGAAGGCAGAAAGGCAACATCGTTGTTGTCTTCAAACGGAACTTGGATGTTTCATACCCTGCCCAACCGGCCAGATTTGCTCTTGCAGGGCAACTACTTCGGCTTGTCTGTTCTTGAGCTAAAGAACGGCCGATGGGGGCTTCGGAACAAGGTTGAGGACTTCGACTACTCGGCCCGTTTCTTGGTCGCTAGAAAGGATGCAGAGGTTTACATCAGCCATGAATACCGGGGTGTTTACGGACTAAGACTAGACGCGGACTACCGCCGGGTGAAAGACCAGAGACTGTACGAATACCCTGAGAAGGGCAAAAACGCCGGCTTGGTTGGCTTTCAGGACAGTGTGTACTACTACTCTCGGAAGGGGATATTTGTGTTGGAAGACTTTGTGATGGGCTTCCGCCGTTCTGAAGCGTTGAGTGAACTCCTTGATCCGGAGAAGTACCTATCTGGCAAAATGACGCAAGAAGACCAGCGCTTGTGGTTCTTTACGCAGGAGAGCATTGATTACTTTCAGCGCGGAGCGCTGAGTGATGACTTGCTCCGCACCTCGACCGCCGTTTCGGCAGACTTGGTGAGCGCGAAGTCTGGTTACGAAAACATCACCCACATCGGGGGAGACACCTTCCTGTTGGGTACGGCAGACGGCTATTTGTTGTTGGCGCTCGCAGACGTACCGATGCACGAGCACCAAGTTTACCTCAAGCAGGCCCAAGCATCTCCCGCCGAAGGCAACCCCATCAACTTGCCACTAGGGGAGGGCGGCGACATCCCCGCGCTGGCGCACAACCTACACTTTAGGCTCGCCGTACCAAGTTACAGCAAGTACTTCACGCCTCGGTTTCAGTACCGTTTGCTAGGACAGAACGACAGCTGGAGCACTTGGACGACGAAAACCACCCTTGATTTCCCCGAGCTAGCTCCGGGGCGTTACACGCTAGAGGTTCGTTCTTTGCTCGGCAACGAACAGTCGGGAGAAGTACTGCAGTATACCTTCAGGGTGCTTCGTCCATGGTATGCTTCTTGGCTGGCTATCTGCCTTTACCTGTTGGGGAGCGTGGTGCTGATTAACCTACTCCACCAGGCCTACAGGCGTTACTACAACAAGAAAGCAAGGGTGCAGCAAGAAGAAAACGAACGCCGCATTGCCGCGCAGCAAAGAAAAGTAGAACTGGCCAAGAGCCAACTCGCCAATCAGCAACTCCAGCAAGAAGTTGAAAGTAAGAACCGAGAAATGGCCCTGGCAACGATGAACTTGGTCAAGAAAAACGAACTCTTGCAGCAGATCAAAGAGAACCTGCTGGCCAAACAAACACCTCAACAGAACATTGAAGAAGTAGTCCGTACCATCAACCGCAACATCGACGAAGCCGAGACTTGGAACCTCTTCAAAGAAGCCTTTGAAAACGCAGACCGAGACTTCTTCAAGAAAGCCAAAGGCCTACACCCTGAACTTACCCCCAACGACCTTAAACTCTGCGCTTACCTCCGCTTAAACCTATCTTCCAAGGAGATCGCTCCGCTGCTCAATATCTCCACGAAGAGCGTTGAAGTAAAGCGCTACCGGTTGCGTAAGAAGATGGGGCTAGAACATGAAGCGGGGCTAACAGACTATATTTTGGGGATGTAAAGGCTATTGGAAGTTTAAACTGCTGGTGAAAAAACACCACTACGCCACCACTACATCACCACTACTTGAGGGGTTTTTAAGTAAGTATTGGTAGGAGAGAGCCTGTTAAAGACGCCCTGTACAACCTTTAATTTGTTGGTTTTCCTAAGCTTGGGCGCGGCTGCTTGGTTTTTGTAGCGGCAGAAAATTACGGCAAGCACCAATCCGTGTCGTAAATTTGTTTCATAATTCGGGAGCTACCCGAGCGTTGAAACTATCAAATTTAAAGTCGCATGCTAAAACAGTTATTCGTTTACGTACTATTACTAGGTACGGTAACTCTGACCGGGCAATCTTTTGATCTTTCCGGTATAATTAAAGACGGCTCCAACGGTGATCCATTAATCGGTGCTAGTGCAATCATCATTGATTCAGAACCGATGAAGGGTACGGTGACTGATTTTGATGGCAACTTCACGCTTTCCGACGTCACTGCTGGGAATAAACTGCAGGTTTCCTACACAGGATATGAAACGCAGGTCATCACTATTCAACAAGCAGGGCTGCTGGTCATTGAAATGGAATCCGATGTGCAAGCCCTGAGCGAAGTCGTCGTGATTGGTTACGGAACCCAGCAGAAACGTAACGTAACCGGAGCGGTCGCAACGGTAGATTCTGAGGTTATTGACCAATTGCGGCCCCAGAAAGTAGAGCAAGCTCTCCAAGGCACAGTAGCGGGCGTTAACGTAACCACCCAGTCTGGTGCTCCCGGTGCGGGCCTCAACATCCGTATTCGGGGTGTTTCCACGAACGGCCAAAACGCGCCGCTCGTTATCATTGATGGTTACCAAGGCGACCTTAGTACCGTCAACCCAACCGACATTGCGACCATCACGGTACTAAAGGATGCCCAAGCAGCTGTTTACGGTACGGTTGGTGCCAACGGCGTCATCCTGATTACTACCAAAACGGGAGACAAGAACCGCCCAACCCAGCTTAGCTACAACACCTACTTCGGTATTCAGGAAACTTCTCGTTCGCTGAACATGCTTAACGCAACGGAATACGGCCTGTTGCTCAACGAAAGCTACGCTGGCGGAGGGCAAGAGCTTCCATACCCAGACGCGACCGGCCTCGGCTTTGGTACCAACTGGCAAAGCGAGGTCTTCGAAACCGCTCCCATGGTAAGCCACGACGTGACCGTGTCTGGAGGTAGTGATAAAATGACCTACTCCATCAGTGGTTCACGCCTCAACCAAGAAGGCATCGTTGGGCGCGAAAAGTCGAACTTTACCCGCAACACGGCCCGCCTTTCCTTGGGCGTAGACCTGAGCGAAAAACTCAAACTGACCACAAACGCCATCTTCACCAACATCGACCGCGATGCCCTCAGCGAGAACGGCCTCGGAGCGGTACTCTTCAACGCCCTCAACGCGCCGCCAACACTATCGTTAAGAGATGAAGCGGGTGACTTGTCCTTAGTCCCCAACACTCCAGGCCTAGGCATTGAAGTCATCAACCCCGTAGCGCAGATTGCAAATACCTTCAACGACTACGACCTCAACAAACTCAACGGGCAGGTCAGCCTAGATTACAAAGTTATTGAAGGCCTAACCCTAACGGGCCGCGTAGGTTTCAATACCGCAAACAGCGAAGGCCGCAACTTCAGCAAGCAAATCAACTACGGCGGTAAGGTTTTTGACATCACCCGCAGCTCCGTATCTCAGAACGCGATCAACGACAACAACTACTCCTTCGACCTCTTCGGTACTTACCAGAAGAACTTCGGCGGCAAGCACAACCTTACTACAACCGCCGGTACTACCATCTTCCGCGAACTAGGCAACGGCCTCTTCGCCACAGGCTTTGACGTGCCGAACAACGATTGGGAGTTTGCCGACATCTCTCTCGCGCTCGGCACCAGCCCCGATGGCGCTCGGGATGTAGGCTCCTACTCCTACGACGAGCGGCGGCTGTCTTACTTCGGTAGGGTACAGTACGACTTCATGGAGCGTTACTTCCTGACCGCCATGCTGCGCCGGGATGCATCCACCAAGTTTGGCCCCGAAAACCGGGCCGCACTATTCCCCTCCTTTACCGCTGGTTGGATTGCTTCCGACGAGGCCTTCTTCGGTGAAGAAGGGCCCATCGACCTCCTCAAGTTCCGTGTCAGCTACGGCATCTTGGGCAACGACCAAATCATCAACAACGGCTACATCGGTACCCTGAGCGGAGAAGCTACCTATGTCTTCGACGGTACGCTGGCCAACGGAACGGCCATTGGCGCACTGCCCAACCCTTCCCTACAGTGGGAGGAAGCCAAGAAATTCAACGTCGGTTTTGACCTCGCTCTGCTCGATTACAAACTGAACATCACCGCAGATTACTTCATCAATACCCGAGACAACCTCTTGATCTCCAACATCCCCGTCTCCGGAATCGTAGGCACCTCCGCCCCCGGCGGAGCAGCCCCAACCGTAAACGCTGGCGCGGTACAGAACAAAGGCCTAGAACTCGCCATCACCTACCAGCAACGCTTAAGCAAAGACGTGAAACTCAACCTGAGCTACAACATCACGACCCTAGACAACGAAGTACTGGAAGTGAGCAACGGTACCGGCTTCATCGAAGGCGGAGCCTTCGGAGTAGGCCAGCTTGCGCCCTCACGCATGGAAGTAGGCCAGCCCATCGGTTACTTCTACGGCTACCAAACCGACGGCATCTTCCAGAACGCTAGCGAAGTGGAAGCGCACCCATCTCAGATAGCACTGGGCGCTGAAGCACAGCCCGGAGACATCCGCTACGTCGATGTGAACCAAGACGGCGTAATTGACCCCAACGACCGGACCAACATCGGAGACCCAATCGCTAACCTAACAATGGGCTTCAACGTCCAGCTAAAGGTGAAGCGCTTAGACTTTTCCGCCTTCGCCTTCGCTTCCCTCAACGGAGAGATCGTGCGGAACTACGAACGCGCCCTCTCGGATGTGAACCGCCTTGATTACTACCTCTCCCGCTGGACGGGCGAAGGAACAAGCAACGAAGTGCCACGGGTAACCACCGCTGCTACCTCCAATGGGGTGTTTTCAGACTTCTTCGTGGAAGACGCTTCCTTCCTGCGCTTGCAAAACGTTCAGGTGGGCTACACGCTGCCCTTCAAAGCTGGTGCGGGCCGAAACCCAAGCCTACGCCTCTACGTTAGCGGCAACAACCTCCTAACACTTTCCGAATACAAAGGCTTCGACCCTGGCGCATCCAGCGGAGCACCCATCGGTGGTGGTATCGACTATGGTTTTTACCCTGTTGCCAGAACCGTACTCTTTGGCGCTAACCTCAGTTTCTAAAAAAAAGATCGGGCCGAGGTGGCCCTAACCCCAGGAATTTCCTCGATCATGAATACAAAAAGTTTAATATTTACCCTCGCGCTTTTGCTCATCGGTACTTCCGCATGTGAAGACGATTTCATTGGCAGAACCCCCGTTTACTCCATTGATTCCGAGAACTACTTCAACGCCGAAGCAGACTACCGGAACGCCCTGATTGCGGCCTACGATATGTTGCAAGCAAGCTACCTCAACGTTATGCTGGGAGAGATCGCATCAGACAATACGTTGGCCGGAGGAGAAAGCGCAACCGACGTTATCGGTATCCAGCAGGTGGACGACATGATCCATACGCCGGTAAACGCCCAACTCCAGAGCATCTGGAACTGGATGTTTGCTGGTATAAACCGCGCAGCCTACCTCCTTGAGTTCAAAGACAAAACCGAGTTTGAGGGCAAGGCCCAAATCGTTGCTGAGGCGCGGTTCCTCCGCGCTTACTACCAGTTTGAGCTGGTGAAATGGTTTGGCCCGATTCCCCTCAAGGGCGATGAACGATTTGCGCTAGGCGATGAAACCAGCCTGCCGCGCGCTTCGGTAGAAGAGGTTTTTGCGGCCATCGAAAATGACCTCGAACTCGCCATCCCCGACTTGGCCGTAAACGCCCCCCAGACCGGCCGCGCAACCAAAGGTGCAGCCCAAGCACTGCTCGGGAAAGCCTACCTCTACCAGAGCAAAAACGCTCAAGCAGCTACTGTTTTGCGCGAAGTGATTGACAGCGGCGTGTACCAGCTATCTGATGACTTTGAAGACATTTTTGAACGGACCGGAGAGAACGGGCCGGGAGCTGTTTTTGAAGTACAATACACCGATGCGGAAGGTGCTGGCTTTGGTTGCTTGCAATGTAGCGAAGGCAACGTTGCGGTAGGCTTCAACGGTATTCGTAACCATACCGGACCGTTTTTTGATAGCGGCTTTAGCTTCAACGTACCGACCCAAGAAGCCTACGACGCCTACGAGCCGGGAGACCAACGCCGCGACGTCGCCATCCTGGATATTGACGCATGGGCAGCACAAACGGGAGCTAGTTTTGGTATCGGAAACGAACATACAGGCTACTACAACCGTAAATACATAGCAAGAAAGGGAGACTCTAACATCGGAGATCAGAACCTGACCAACCCCAACAACTACCGCTCCATCCGTTATGCGGATGTGCTGCTGATGGCTGCCGAAGCCCTGAACGCAACCGGTAACGATGAACTTGCTAGAGACTACCTAAACCAAGTTCGCCGCCGTGGGTTTGGAGATCTGGACCACGACGTGAACGCCAGCGGCGATGCGCTCCGAGACTTTATCTTGGTGGAGCGCCGTTTGGAGTTGATGGGCGAAGGGCATCGCTTTTTTGACCTCGTTCGTACGGGCGCGGCCGCAGGTGCAATAGAAGGTTTCAGCGCCGGTAAACACGAACTTTTCCCGCTCCCCTTCGAGGAAGTACAGTTCAGCAACGGAAACTGGAACCAAAACCCCGGCTACTAACCTCCAACGCTGTAGTGCCGCTTTTTTACAATAAACTATCGCAAACTTCTTAGCAATGTCTACTAAATATATCCTGCTAATCCTGCTCTTCATCGGCTTCACAGCCTGCGACGACGAGCAGATTTTGCCCGCGCTTGAAGAAGCTCCGGTCCCTACTGCGCTTTCCCTAGACATCACTATGGATGCCAACAGCCCCGGTGTCGCCATCATCACCCCCGGAGGGGTTGGCGTAACCTTGTTCTCCGTCGACTTCGGCGACGGGACCCCCGCCGAAGAGCTCCCCATTGGTGCTTCCGCAAACCACAGCTACGCCGTTGGTTCCTACACCGTGACCCTCACGGCTACCGGCATCAATGGGCAAACCGCCACGATGACGGAAACGCTAACCATAGATGCTTTGCCTCCGCAAAACCTAGTTGTCAGCATCAGCGGAACACCCGGCAATACGCTATCCATTGATGTATCCGCTACGGCAGACTTCGACGATGGCTTCCACGTCTACTTCGGAGACGCAGCAGATGAAGTACCGACCCTCTTCCAAGCCGGCGAAACCATAAGCCACGTCTACGCTACCGCAGGAAACTACGACGTTCGGGTGGTAGCCCTCAGCGGAGGCATGGAAACTACCCTAGAGGAAACCCAGACAATAACGGTAACTACGGTAGACAACGCCGTCGTATTGCCCTTAAACTTTGAAAACACCGACCTCAACTTCGCTTGGGGTGGCTTTGGTGGAGCGGGCGCTGGCGTAGTTGCTAACCCCGACGTGACCGTTGGCAACAACAGTACGCGGGTTGTAGAACTCAACAAATCAAGTGGCTCGGAGGTCTGGGCCGGAGCATTCCTTCCGCTGGAAGGCCCGATAGACTTCTCGTCCTCTAGCCAGATATTCGTCAATGTATGGTCGCCCCGAGCCGGCGTCCCGATCATTTTGAAGCTAGAAGACGCAGAAGATGCCGACATCAACGTGGAGGTAACCGCCAACACCACCACCGCCAACGCTTGGCACCAAGTAGCGTTTGACTTCAGCGGAGCCGGTGACCTGAGCCTGCCCTACGAGAAAATTGTCATCTTCTTCGACTTCGGCAACAACGGAATGGGGGAGACCTTTTACTTCGACGATGTCAGCCTTGACCCCGACAGTAGTGGCGGCGGCGGCGGCGGCGGCGACGACGACGATGTCGCTTTCCCGCTCGATTTCCAGAGCGCTAACGCAAGCTACACTTTCCAAGGCTTTGGCGGTGGGGGCGCAGAAGTAGTAGACAACCCCGACGCCAGCGGAGTAAACACCAGTAGCCGCACTGCGGCATTCACGAAGAACAGCGGCTCAGAAGTGTGGGGCGGAGCCTTCATAGACCTGACCAACGCGATTGACTTTAGCGATGGGCGAACCACCCTTAAGATGAAGGTATGGTCTCCCGTAGCCAACGCCCCCATCCTGCTCAAGCTGGAAAACCCAGACAACGGCGACGACAACATTGAAATAACCGTAAATACCGCCGGTGCTAACCAGTGGGAAGAAATGACCTTCGACTTCGCAGGTATTGAGACACTGCCCAACATCAAGCGGGTAGTATTCTTCGGGAACTTCGGCACTGCCGGAACGGGCGAGACTTACTACTTCGATGACATCCGGAGGGAGTAGGCTTAGACGAGCTACGGACCTTCCGTTCTTTGCGCTTTAGAAAAACCATCCATTGCACCTGCGTGCGCGCCCAAATCCGCAACCACCGTGCGCTGTTTTAACTGCATTAGGCAAACAAAAAACCATGAAAAACTTTATTCTCCTCACAGCCCTGGCCCTTTTGTGCTTCACTTGCGGACAGGAAGAGTATTCGTTTGGTGACATCACTTCGCCCCAAAACCTGAGCTTGGCGGCCGAGGTAGTTGGGCAAACGAACGACACTCCTTTCGGTGACGGTACTGGGCAAGTTGTCTTTACAGCTTCGGCAGACAATGCCATTACTTACCGTTATATTTTTAGCGATGGGACCGAAGAAATTGCGCCTTCGGGGCAGTTTACCAAACGGTTCAACCAGGTAGGCGTGAACACCTACGTCGTTACCGTTGTAGCTTCTGGCACCGCAGGTGTTAGCACAACCGCCACGACGGAAGTAACCGTTGAGAGCACCTTCAGCGACCCCGAAGTAGTGGATTTCCTGACGGGCAGTGGGACTAAAACCTGGTACTGGGCGGCGGATGAACCCGGCCACTTGGGCGTAGGCCAAAACGACGACAACTCGGAACTCAACTTCTACGCCAACTACTACCAAGCTGCGCCTTTTGAGAAAGACGGTGCGGATGAAAGCCTCTGTCTTTACCAAGACGAACTGGTGTTCTCTCGCCAAGGCGATGGGCTCTTCTTCCAGCTCAACAACTTTGGCCAAACCTACTTCAACGTTGGTTACGAAAGCGTAGCTGGCGGTTCCGCTGGTTTCGACTTTTGCTACGAATTTACGCCCGCCGAAGAGCCCCAGCGGGTATTACTCGCGCCAGCCGAAAGCTTCGTTGTAGACAACGGCGTACCCGGCCAAACACGGGCCACCAACTTGGTATTCACCAACGGCGGCTTCATGGGCTACTACATCGGTGCTACTACCTACGAGTTGATCTCTGTGACAGACAACCGCTTGGTCGTCCGTGCTATTCAGGGCAACAACGATGGCCTTGCTTGGTACCACATCTTCAGCTCCACAAAACCGATTCAAGGCGGCGGTGGAGGAGATGTTGATTACGACAATTTGGTGTGGGCTGATGAGTTCAACGCCGACGGTGCGCCGGATGCATCTAAATGGACTTACAACATCGGCCGTGGGGACAACGGCTGGGGCAACGGAGAGTCACAGTACTACACCGACCGTTCAGACAACGTTATCGTAGAGAACGGCGTACTAAAAATAACGGCTAAGAAGGAAAACTTCGGCGGTGCCGAATACACTTCTACCCGGATGAAAACCGAAGACAAATTCGAGTTCACCTACGGGCGCGTTGACATTAGCGCCAAGCTCCCCACAGGAGGAGGCACTTGGCCCGCACTCTGGATGTTGGGAGAAGATTACGCTACCAACACCTGGCCAGGCTGTGGCGAAATCGACATCATGGAGCACGTAGGCAACCAACAAGACCGCTTGTTTTCTAGCCTACACTTCCCCGGCAACTCCGGAGGAGAGGCGATTACCCGCGCAACCCAAGTGTCCGGTATTTCTGATGAATTCCATAAGTTTTCTGTGATCTGGTCTCCGGAAAGCATCCGCTTTTTCGTAGATGAGGAACTCTACCATACCTTTGCTAACAACGGCAGCTTGCCCTTTGATAGTGACTTCTTCCTGATTTTCAACGTCGCTATGGGTGGAAACTTTGGCGGAGACATTGACCCCAACTTTGTTGAATCTACGATGGAGGTCGACTATGTTCGGGTGTACCAATAGCCACAAACTCCGACTTTTCACTAAACCCTTTATCTCGCTTTTTAAATCACAAAAACTCTTTTTTATGCGATTATGCAATACATTTTTACTGTTTTTGTTACTGTCCATAACGGCGACAGCGCAAACTACGGTGTTCGACTTTGAGGGCGACGCGCCTGCGATTGTTGACTTTAATGGTTCTACAACAACCATCATCGACAACCCAGACATGACGGCCCCTAACACCAGCGCTAAGGTAGCGCAGAACTTCATTGTGGCTGGCTCCTCGTTTGCAGGAAGCAAAACACCATTTGCGATAAACCTCGCCAACGGTAAGACCTTCACCATGCAGGTTTGGTCGTCGTTAGAAAACGCGCCTGTCCTCCTCAAATTTGAAGGAGGCACCAGCGCTGACATTGAGCGTGCGGCAACTTTCACCGGAGCAGCTAACAGCTGGCAAGAACTGACCTTTGACTTTAGCGACGAAGCCGACCTTTCCTTCGCGGATGTGGTGGTTTTCATGAACTTCAACGTCGTAGACGGTGCCGACCGGACGTTCTTCTGGGACAACTTGGTGCAGCAAGGCAGCGGCGGCGGCGGCAGCAGCAGCAGCTTTCCTATGACTCCAGCTCCAAGCCCACAGGACCCCGCCGATGAGGTGACTTCTGTTTTTAGCGACGCCTACACTAACGTGATGGTAGATACTTACCGTACCGATTGGAGCCAAGGCGACCTCGTGGACACCATGATCCAAGGTAACGCAACCTTGAAGTACGAAAACCTCGACTTCATCGGTATTGAAACAACCACAAGCCCTCTTGATCTGTCTGCCCCCGATGCCGCCATGCACATTGACTACTGGAGCGCGAACGGAACGTTTTTCGGTATTAAACTGGTTGACTTTGGCGCAGACGGCGTATTCGGCGGCGGAGACGACGTTGAGCACCAGATTGACTTCACCAATGAACTTATTCAGGGAGAGTGGGTTAGCCTTGACCTCGCACTAGAAGACTTTGCGGGGCTCACCACCCGGAGTAACATTGCACAAATTGTACTTGTTGGACAGCCTACTGGCGCTAACGACGTATACATTGACAACATCTACTTCTATGCCAGCGAACTATCCGTTTCTCAGATGCGCCTACCGGTAGACTTTGAGGGAGACGACATCGACTACGGCCTAGCAGACTTTGGCGGAAATGAGTCCTTGATTGTAACGGACCCAACAGACCCAACCAACACGGTTGCCCAGTCTACCAAAAGAGCCGACGCGGAGACTTGGGCCGGTACAACACTGAGCTCTACTAGCGGCGGACCAGACGGCTTCGCTTCTCGCATCCCTTTCAGCACAAGTGCTAGCATCATTTCTGTTCGTGTATGGTCTCCGACGGCCGGAACGCCAGTATTGGTGAAGGTGGAAAACGCCAGTGACCCAACGATTAGCGTAGAAACGCTCACCAACACTACCGTTGCTGGAGCGTGGGAAACCCTCGAATTCGACTTTAAGAACGAAGCAGACGGAACCGCAGCAATTAACTACAGCGCAGCCTACAACAAGCTTTCTATATTCTTCAACTTCGGCACAGCACCAGGTGAGGCAATGACCTATTACTGGGACGACATCGTCTTCACCGGAACTACTGGTGAAACTACAGCTGAAGGCCCCATGACTGCCGCACCAACGCCTACCGTAGCAGCAGAAGATGTAATCTCGCTCTTCAGCGATGCTTACACCGACGTAACGGTGAATACCTTCCGGACCGACTGGAGCGAGTCTAGCCTAGTTGATACCCTCATTGAAGGCAACGCAACCAAACGCTACCAAAACCTGAACTTCAACGGCATCGAAACCATCGGTGAAAACGCCATTGACCTCGTAGGAGCTGGCATGACGCACCTACACATTGACTTCTGGAGCGCCAACAGCACGAACTTCCGCACCAAGCTTGTAGACTTTGGCGGAGACGGATTTGGTGGCGACAACGACACCGAGTTTGAAATCGCTATGGACCTCGCTCAGGGCGAATGGGTCGGCCTAGACTACCCACTCAGCAGCTTCACCGGAATGAACCAGTCCGACATCAACCAGCTCGTTATTTCCAGCACGCCCGCTGGCATGAGCGATGTATGGATTGATAACATCTACTTCTACAAAGGAGGAGCAGTTCTGACCCAAATGGACTTGCCCGTAACCTTCGAGGACGAAAACGTTGACTACGGCCTAGAAGACTTTGCCGGCGCAGCCTCCATGATCGTTGCTGACCCAGAAGATGCTGCCAACACGGTTGTTTCAACGACCAAAACAGCCGGAGCTGCTACCTTCGCAGGTACCGTACTGACTTCTACCTCCGGAGGCCCCGGTGGTTTTGCTAACGCTATTCCGTTGGCCGAAGGCGCCAGCACCATGTCTGTTCGGGTATGGTCACCTACCGCAGGTACTCCCGTACGGCTCAAGATTGAGCAGGAAGGCGAGCCTACCATTAGCGTAGAGACGGAAGCTGTCACTAACGTCGCAGGAGCGTGGGATGTCCTCGTCTTCGACTTCAGTGCTCAAGCTGCCGGAACTGCGCCAGTAGATTACAGCGCTGTTTACGACAAGGCTGTAATCTTCTTCGACTTTGGCTCTGAGCCAACAGAAGACGCAACTTACTACTGGGACAACGTGGAACTCGGCGGTACCGTCGTTGAGGTTGGCCCAATGGGGCCCGCCCCAACGCCTACCGTAGACGCTGCTGATGTAATCTCTCTCTTCAGCGATGCTTACATCAACGTAGCGGTAGACACATTCATAACGGAATGGAGCGATGCGACCCTGACGGACACCCTCCTTGAAGGCAACGCGACCCTACTTTACCGCGACCTTGCTTTTGCAGGTATCGAGACCATTGGCGAAAATGCCATTGACCTGATGGCTGCAGGCATGACGCACCTACACATCGACTTCTGGTCGGCCAACAGCACCACCTTTGGCGTTAAGCTTGTCGACTTTGGCGGAGACGGATTTGGTGGCGACAACGACACCGAGTTTGAAATCACTCGCGACTTGGCCCAGCGCCAGTGGGTTGGCGTAGAATACCCTCTTTCGGCTTTTGTTGGCATGAACCAGTCGGATATTAGCCAGTTCATCATCTCCAGCGCACCCGGCGGTGCGAGTGATGTTTGGATCGACAATATTTACTTCTACGCTGGCGAGGCGCTTGGTAGCCAGATGGACCTACCCGTAACCTTCGACGAAGCAGATGTAGATTACGGTCTCGCAGGCTTCGGTGGTGTTTCCTCCACAATTGTAGTAGACCCTACTGATAGCAACAACACAGTTGCGCAGTCTACAAAAACCGCAGGAGCGGAAACTTGGGGTGGTACTACCCTGACTTCTACTTCTGGAGGGCCAGATGGCTTTGCTTCACGCATCCCCTTTGCCGCAGATGCTAACGTCATCACGGTACGTGTATGGTCGCCAACCGCAGGCACACCCTTCTTGCTCAAAGCAGAACAAACCGATGATCCTACTGTAAGCGTAGAAACCCTTGCAAGCACAACCGTAGCTGGTGAGTGGGAAACCCTCAGCTTTGACTTCTCCAACGAAGCCCCCGGCACCGCCGCTATCAACTACGCTTCCGTTTACCAAAAGCTGTCCATATTCCCCAACTTCGGTACTTCCCCTACGGAAGATGAGGTGTATTACTGGGACGACGTCATGTTTGAAGGTGGCAACACCGGCGGCGGAGACGACGAGCCAATGCAGCCTGCTCCGACACCAACACGTTTGGCTGAGAACGTGATCTCTATGTTCAGCGACGCCTACACCGACGTAGCCGTTGATACTTGGCGTACCGAATGGAGCGCCGCAGATCTAGAGGACATCGAGATCCAAGGCAACCCAACCAAGAAGTACACCAACCTGAACTTCGTAGGTGCGGAAACCATCGCCAGCCCGATCAACCTGACCGATGCGGGTATGACCCATCTCCACATCAACTACTGGACGCCAAACATGGATACCGTGCGCGTAAAGCTCGTTGACTTCGGTATGGACGGTTTCGGTGGTGGCAACGACACGGAAGCGGAGCCCATCTTCATGACCACTAAGAACGAGTGGGTAACACTCGAGATTCCGCTGGAAGACTTTGCAGGCATGGCCCAAACGGACATCAGCCAGTTCATCCTCTCTGGCCTACCCGCTGGTGCTGGTACGCTCTACATCGACAATGTATACTTCTACAAAGACATCCCTGATGGCACCAACACGCCAGAAGTTGGTCTGTTAGAAGCTTACCCGAACCCCGTAGGTGAAATGGTAAACATCGTTGCTCCCGCACGGATGAACGAACTGACGCTCTACAACTTCAGCGGCCAAGTAGTTGGCAACTGGGCGCCAAACGCCGAACAGTTTGACGTGCCAATGAGTAAGTTGCCCGCAGGTAACTACGTCGCACTCGTTAGCACCGATGAGGGGCTGATGACGATCAAGCTCGTGAAGCAGTAAGCTTCAAACTTTGATACTTCAAGCACCTGCTTGAAGGGGAACGGCATCGGGGAAACTCGGTGCCGTTTTTTTGTTGGGGGTAAATGGAAACTGCGTAAATATGATGCTTTAAATACTATTTACGACATTAGTCGTAGATTTATTTGCATTTACGACACCTGTCGTATATATTTGCTTTATGGCAAACGACAATCTACCTTCCGATGCAGAACTACTCCTTCTTCAGGCCCTCTGGGAACATCCGGATGCGACCGTGCAAACAGTACATGAATGGGGCGAGGCCGCAGGTAAAGAGGTCGGTTACACTACGACGTTAACCCAGCTTCAACGCTTATTTCGTAAAGGGCTTGTCTCGCGCCGGAAGGAAGGCAAACAGCACTTCTACCGCGCGGTCCTAGACCGCGAGGCCACCGAGGCCGCGCTAATAGAGCGGATGTCTAAAAACGCCTTCGCTGGGTCGGCGGTGCGCTTGGCGCTAAAGGCACTCGGTACCTCCAAGCCCACTCAAGACGAAATGGCGGAACTGGAACGCTGGATTGAAGACCAAAAAGACCGGAAATGAACACCTTAAACATATACCCCCTTTGCGAAGCATTGGCGACCGGCCTGCTACATTCCCTCTGGCTCTTTCCTGTATTAGTAGGACTAGACTGGCTAGTGACCAAGGGACTCTCCCAGAGCCAGCACCGCTACCTATCCCATCTTATCACGTTGATGACTTGTTTAGCGGCCTTCTTAGGCCTAGTAGGCTGGCGCTGGTGGACGGTGACGCGGGCGTGGTCTGATGCTACCTTCCTACAAATAGAAATAGGCACTCCGCTGACGAGTAAACTGACGGATGGGTTTCAGAAAATTGGCTTGGCTACCACTACCGACTGGACGCTCTACCTCGTGTCGGCTTACTTAGTCGGCTTAATGATTGTACTGATCCGGTACGTGAATAAGTACCGAGCTACCTTGCTCATGCGCAAGGGGGGCTTACTCCCCGATCCCCAATACCGTGCTTTGTTCGCTGCTCTGAAAGCAGAGGTGTACCCCCGCCGCCACGTTGGCTGGCGCATCACCGACCGGGTACGGAACGTCTTGGTTGTCGGGGTCTTGCGGCCGGTTATCCTTTTCCCCGTCGGGCTAATCAACCAACTGACGGAAGACGAAGTCGTCGCTATCCTGCGCCATGAACTGACGCACCTGCGCCGTTATGATCCGTTCTGGAACGCAGTTCAGGAACTGGTTCAGACTATATTTTTCTACCACCCAGTGATCTACCTGCTGTGCCGCAAACTGGACCGCGAGCGGGAGTACGCCTGCGATGATGCCGTACTCCGTGACACCGAACCAAAACTTTACGCCCGCGCCTTGCTGCGGGTGGCCAATTATTCTCTTAACCCCAAAATTCCTTTAACCATGGCTGCTATTAGCACCCCCGATTTCACCCAGCGCGTACAGCGCCTCTTCTCGCCTGCGGCATCCCGATCTGCCCTTCCGTTCACTCGCTACTCCTCCTGGCTGTCGTCTTTGGCAGTCTTGCCCTTGCTTCTGCTGCTGACCTACGCGGTCGTTAACCCTTACCAACTTACCGCCCAGACAGCTCCTACGGAGGAAAAAGCCAACGAAATCATCTTCACCGGAACGGTTGTAGACGGAAATACCGGCGAACCACTGATCGGGACGTCCATCATGATTGTCGACACAGAAACAGGTACCGCCTCTGATTTTGATGGCAACTTCAAGGTTCGTGTGCCATCCGATAACCGGCAGTTACTCGTTAGCTACGTCGGCTACCGAACCCTGCACTTCCATATGGAGCCTTGGTCGAGTAAAAACGTTACCGCCAACATCAAACTCTATAAGGATAAGCGCGGCAAGATAGACGTTGACGTAAGCAAAGCGCAATTCATCTATCTGGAAGATTCTGAAAGAGACTACGGAGGGGAGCAAGCGGTAACTAAGGTTAAGGCAAGGGGAACTGGTCTTACGCTTGATAATAACGATAAAATTCTCTACCTGATTGACGGCAAGAAAAAGGAGGATACCATGCTTGAAACCATAGATCCAGAAGATATTGAGAGCATCAATGTATTCAAGGGAAAGGACGAAATAAAAAAGTTCGGCTACGGAACTAAGTACGAGGGTGTCATCTCCATCAAAATGAAAAAGAAAGACAAGAACTGATAAGGCTGTTGTTTGGATGTAACGCCGGGTGGAGGGCTCTAGCTCCTTAGTAATACTTCCCGCCCCACCATTTCTTCAACCGCTCCAAAATACCGCGCTCCGAAGGGTTGTCGGGTTTGGGGCGGAAGAAGGCGGTGCCGCTCAGCTCGTCGGGGAGGTACTCTTGGGCCTTGAAGTTGCCGGGGTTATCGTGGCTGTAGTTGTAGTTTTTGCCGTAGTCTAGCTGCTTCATGAGCTTGGTGGGCGCGTTGCGCAGGTGCAGGGGAACGGGTAAGGTGCCCGTTTTTCGGACGGCAGCCTGGGCTTCGTTGATGGCGATGTAGCTCGCGTTGCTTTTGGGGCAGGTAGCGAGGTAAGTCACGGCTTGGCTGAGGATGATCCGCGCTTCGGGGTAGCCGACCATTTGGGCGGCTTGGGCGGCAGTGGTCGCCATCAGGAGCGCGTTGGGGGCGCCGAGGCCGATGTCTTCCGAAGCGGAGATGATGAGCCGCCGGCAGATGAACTTCACGTCTTCGCCCCCATCAATCATGCGCGCCAGCCAGTAGACCGCCCCGTTGGGGTCTGAACCTCGGATGGATTTGATCATCGCCGAGGCAATGTCGTAGTGTTGCTCGCCGGTTTTGTCGTAGCGGGTCATGTTTTCCTGCACGCGGGCCGAGACCCATTCGGCGGTCAGGGTGATGGCTTTGCCGTCTTGGGCTTCGTTCGTGACCAGTTCTAGGAGGTTGTAGAGGCGGCGTCCGTCTCCGCCCGAATACCGCAGCAGGGTATCGTAGTCTTCTACCGTCACTGCTCTTTTAGCCAACACTGCATCCTGCGTCAGCGCCCTATCTACCATACCTTTCAGCTCCTCCTTGCCCAAGGATTCGAGGATGTACACCTGGCACCGGCTCAGCAAAGCAGGGATGACCTCGAAGCTCGGGTTCTCCGTTGTTGCGCCGATGAGCGTAACCACGCCCGCCTCCACCGCGCCCAGCAAACTGTCTTGTTGGCTCTTGCTAAAGCGGTGAATTTCGTCGATGAATAGGATAGGGGAGGCCCGGTCGAAAAACTGCCCCCGCTTCGCCTTATCGATGGTCTCGCGCACGTCCTTCACCCCGGAGTTTACGGCCGAAAGCATGTAAAACGGCACCTCCACTTGGTTGGCGATGATCTTAGCCAGCGTTGTCTTACCTACTCCCGGTGGCCCCCAGAGGATAAAACTCGGCAACCGCTTGGTTTCCACCGCACGGCGCAGCACCGCGCCGGGGCCAACCAGATGGGTCTGCCCAACGTAGTCGTCGAGGGTTTTGGGGCGCATACGTTCGGCCAGTGGCTGCATGAGTAAGGGGGTAAGGGGGGAAAGACAAAGATAGTTCGGTGGGGCTTTACCTTGTGCCTCCCCCTTTCTTCCCTTACTTAGAGCGCGCGGCCGCAGGATGCAAAGGAGGTTTTCGGGAAAATGTACCACCTCGTGTGTATTGTCTTTGACCTGAGCATCAACCTGCGTATGAGACCACCCGCAACTGAAATGAGCCTAGTACTTTTCGTAATATGTTTGTTGACGGCTTGCAGCTCCGCACAGACCTTCATCTTGGCCGAAGTGGACGAACCTCCACTGTTGCCACTAACCAGAAAATGGAGGCATTCTCTTCCTCCAACTGCTGGCAATCGCCTGCAAAGCTTCCTGTATAGTAACCTCAAATATCCGGACGTTGCTCGGAAACCGGGAATACAGGCGAACGTGCGAGCCAGCTATCAAATTGAGGCAACAGGCGAAATCAGTAACCTGAAAGTAAGCGAAGTCGCGTTCGATGACGGCTACCAGACTGCGAAAGCCATACGGAGTGATACGATCATCCTGCGCGGATTTTATGTTCCATTGATAGATTATGGTCACGGAACTTTTGTGCCGCCCCCACCTCTTGTGTATACCCATCAGGATACGCTCGTAGGCCACCTCGCTTTGGTAAAAGAAGTTGAGCGGGTCGTTAGGTTATTACCTGCGTTTCAGCCCGCTCGCCGCAACGGAAAATCAGTTGCGGTTCGAAAAACAACCCATTTCATCTTTCGGCTAGAATGATGGCCGTTCCACACCAAACCATCTACCCCCTCCAACGTTCGCCCTACAAGACCAAAAACGAACTAAGCCAGCAAACCTCCGGCAAAATTCCTGTCGCGTTACTGACCCAGCTTACTGATTGTTGCATCCGAAATGCCCCGCGAAGACGTTCCCTTATTGCAAAACCGTTACCTTACCGATAGCTCGCGGTTTTTCGTCTGCAAAAATCAAGCCTGTAGCCTTCCTGTTTCTTCGGAAGCGGAGGCCCTTAGCTTGATTGATCCCAAATGATGAAACCCTGAAAACCATCCCCAGCTATGTTGAAACGCTTTACGCTCCTTCCTTTACTCCTTTTTTCCCTTTGCGCCTTACTCAAAGGGCAGCAGTTTGCGCAGTACAGCATGCCTTGGTTAGACCCGGTGCAGTTCAATCCGGCTTATGCGGGGTTAGACAATAGC
>CALEDI010000278.1 GCA_937949535.1 uncultured Lewinella sp.
CAAAAAATTAGCTTGGTTGCAGGTTCACCACGAGGGCCCTGCTCCACTCCTGATTGGCGTAAGCTTTGCACTTTTAGACCAAGCAGAGTTTCAGCCCTGGGACCTCAGCAAGTTCATCATCATGGAAACCGGCGGCATGAAAGGCCGCCGCCGAGAAATGACGCGCCCCGAGCTCCACGGCGTACTCTCCGAAGCCTTCCAAGTACCCCACATCCATTCCGAATACGGAATGACCGAACTACTCAGCCAAGCCTACGCGCCTAAGAACGGACTATTCCTGCCCGCCCCAACCCTCCGAGCTACGGCGCGAGACATCACAGACCCACTAACCACTGTCGCCGAAGGCAAAACCGGAGCGCTCAACCTGACGGACCTCGCTAACCTCGACACGATCTCCTTCATCGCTACCGATGATCTGGGGCGGGTCTACACCGACGGTTCCTTCGAGGTATTGGGGCGTTTGGATGCTAGCGATGTTCGGGGGTGTAACCTGTTGGTGCGCTAACTGGAGCGGCCTGTCTCCGGGAGGGAGACGGTTGTGAACCGCCTCCGGCGGGGAACTTATTCCTTGCCGGAGGCAAGTCACTCCAGTTAGAGGCAACGCACTCCAAGCTAGCGTACCTGAAACCTCCGAACAACAGAAGTACCATCCCCAAGATCAACCCGCAGCACAAAGATGCCCGTTTTCAGTGTTGAGGGCAGTGCAATCCCTTGCCCGTTGGCCGTAATACCCGCTGCGACGTTGCGGCCGCTAAAGTCGTAGATGATGTAGTCTTGCTCGCCTGCGGGGAGGCCGTTGAGCTGGAGGCTGCTGCCGGCAGCTATCGGATTGGGGGCGAGGCTAATCTCTGGCCGCTCGGCTGGCTCACCGAGGCTGACGGGGAAGATGTTCTCGAAGCCTTGGAAGAAACTATAGGCACGGAGCAGTGCGGGCTGGGCGCATGGGCCGTGGTCTAGCGCGCCGCCGTCTTCGATGAGTAGGGAGTCTGCGCCGTTGGCGCGGAGTACTACTTCGGCATCGATGGAGTTGCTGGCAGCTACCGTCATGTCTGCGTTGCAGTAGTAGAGTAGGGTAGGCACGGCGGGCACGTAGTCTAGCAGGTCATTGTCGTTGTAGGCGTTGACGAGGTTTTCCTCAGCATTCAGTACGTCCGTGACGAACTGTTCTGCGAAAACATTGGCTACGATGGCGTTACTGTCGCGCATGATGGAATCTACCGCCGCGCCCATCTCGAATAGGTCGATCTCGCGGTTAAGGAAGCGTCGTACTTCCGCCAAGTAGGGTTCGTTGAAGAGGTTTTCTGGCGCGCCGTAGAGGTTGTAGACGTGGTTGTAGCTGATGACCGTATTGAGGAAAAAAGACAAAAGTTGTGGGTTGACTTGGCTGAGGCCAAGAATTTCTGGGGCGGGCGGGGCAATGTCGAATACCCCAGAGAGGTGGGCGGCGGCGGTGAGTTCGAGCCCGTCGTCTGCACCGTCGGCCTCAAGGCTGCGGGATAAAGCCATAGAAGCGTGGCCACCTTGGCTGTAACCGGTCACGAAGATTTGTCCGTTTTCGCGGATGCTTTGGGCTTCCAACCATTTTTTGGTGGCGATGATCATGTCGCGGCCTGCGCTGGCTTCCGTATCGGCGTGGAGGTAGGGGTGGATGCCGTCACTGTCGCCGTGGCCGAGGTAATCTGGCGCAAGGGAAATGTAGCCGTTGCCCGCAAAGGCTTGAACGGCGAAGCGTTCAAAAACACCGGGCACGCTGGGGGCCAAATCCGCTGAAGCGATGGTGCCGTGGTTGTAAACCAGGATAGGCGAAACATTGGCTTCCTGAACGGGGATAGACATAAACCCGGTTGCTGTATCTGGTTGGCCAAACGCATCTGTAGTGGTGTAGGTGATCTTGTAGTCGTGTACGCTGTAATCAACACTTACGGGTAGTGCGATATTGAGAATGAACGCTGAGGTGACGCCTTGGTCTTCAACTTCAACGACGTCTTGAGCGAAGGCGGTGAAGGAGAGCAGGCAGATAAGTAAGGGGGTAAATATTTTCTTCATACCAAGTAAAGCGTATTTATGGGCTTTAGGTTTGGTGATGAACCGTTTTTTGCTGACTTGATGAAGTGATAGCCCAACGACGCTTCACCCCCGAGATACGACAGTTCACCTAACCTCCCCTTGCACCTGCGGCCGCGCCAACTGATGTTTGTAGCAACAAAATACCAATAATATGGCCGTTTTTACCCCGCTAGATCGTGCAAACCTCATCAGTAAAGTTATTCTGGTGCTGGTATTACTGTTTGCCATAAGTATAAGTGCTTTTGCGCAAAACATAAAAGGTTACCTCACCGATGCCCAGAGCGAAATGCCCCTGATTGGCGCTACCGTAGAGCTGCTCACCGTAGACCCACAAAAAGGAACAACCACCGATGTCGACGGTTATTTTATCCTTTCCGATGTGCCGCCGGGGCGGCATGTGCTGCGGCTGAGTTACCTCGGTTACGAGCCGCAAACACTGCCCAATATCTTGGTGACGACGGGCAAAGAAGTGATCCTAAACCCCGGCCTAGAAGAAAGCGTAAACGAACTCGCCGCCGTCACCGTAACGGCCAAAACCAACCCCGGTGAGTCGATCAACGAAATGGCCACCGTCAGTAGCCGCACCTTTACGGCCGAAAGCGTAAACCGCTTCGCTGGCGGGCGGGCCGATGTAAGCCGCATGGCCTCCAACCTCGCTGGCGTAGCCACCAGCAACGACAGCCGCAACGACATCGTCATCAGGGGCAACTCGCCCGCCGGGCTGCTCTGGCAGTTGGAGGGCATCCCGATCCCCAACCCCAACCACTTCAGCACGCTCGGTACCACTGGCGGGCCAGTCTCGGCCCTCAACCCCAACCTGCTGGCCAACTCCGACTTCGCTACCTCCGCCTTCGCCGCCGAATACGGCAATGCGCTCTCCGGCGTGTTCGATCTCTCGTTGCGGAAAGGCAACCGAGACCAATACGAATTCATGGGCCAACTCGGTACCTTTTCCGGCCTAGAAGCGATGGCGGAAGGCCCGCTCAATGACAAGAAAGGCAGCTTTGTGGTCAGCTTCCGCAACAGCTTCGTCGGCTTCGCCGAAGCAATCGGCATCCCAATCGGGACCAACGCCACGCCGGACTACCGCGACCTGACGTTTAACGTCGACTTCGGCAACGGCAAAGCAGGCAAGTTCTCCGTATTCGGCATCGGCGGAACGAGCAACATCGACTTCTTGGGCACCGAGACAGACTCCACCGACCTGTTTGCCAACACAGGCGAAAACGCCTACGCCAGAAGCTATTTCGGCGTCTTGGGCGTTCGGCACAACCTCATTACGGGAGACAACACTTACCTACGGACCGTCATCAGCGGCTCCACCCAAGGGGGCGACTTCCGCGTCAACGAACTAGACGAAGACGGCGGTGATGCGCTACTGAAAACCAAGGTCGATGACGCATCCATCCGTTATAGCCTTAAGTCTTACCTCAACAGCAAACTGAGCAACCGCCTGACCGTCCGGACCGGCATCCAACTAGAATCTACCGGCCTAACGACCGTCGTTGACGACCGCGACGGACAGCCCGACCGAGATGGAGACGGAAGGGCAGACCTAGACCGGTTGCGGGATTTCGACGGCAGCTTCGGCCTTTACCAAGCCTTCGGGCAGGCGCGTTACCGCCTCGGTGAGCGGGCTACGATAAACGCCGGTCTTCATGCCCAATACTTCAGCCTAACCGAAGCCTTCGCGCTAGAGCCCCGGCTCGGCCTGCGCTATAAAGCAACCGAAAAACTGAACCTGACGGCGGGCTACGGCCTGCACAGCCAAACCCCGGCCCTCCCCGTCTTTTTCTTCCGCGACGTAACGACCGGCGCACCAGATGCGAACCAAAACTTGGACTACCTGAAGGCCAACCACTTCGTCGTTGGGGCCGACCTCGCCTTCGCGCCCAACTGGCGGCTGAAGACCGAAGTTTATTACCAAAGCTTGTTCAACATCCCCGTCGACAACTTTGCGTCTAGCTTCTCCATCCTCAACGCCGGAGCAGATTTTGTTTTCCCCGAGCGTGGAAGCTTGGTAAGTGACGGAACCGGCCAGAACTACGGCGTAGAGATCACCCTAGAGCACTACTTCGCCAAGAACTGGTACTTGTTGGCAACTGCTTCCATCTTTGACAGCGAATACGAAGGCAGCGACGGCGTTGCTCGGCCAACGGCGTTCAACAACCAGTACGTAGGTAATGTAGTTGCGGGCTGGGAGCTGCCTTTCGGCAAGGATAAGCGTCACCGCTTTACCGTAAACGGAAAAGTAACCGGCTCTGGCGGCCGCTACTACACGCCGGTAGATGTGGAGCTGAGCCGCGAGTTCAATACAGATATCCGAGACGAAAGCCTAGCCTTCACAGAACGCTACGACGAATACTTCAGGCTCGACCTAAAGTTTGGTGTCCAGCTAAACAGCGCAACTCGTAAATTTAGCCAGAGCTTCTTCATCGACTTCCAAAACCTGACAAACCGAGAAAATGTATTCCAGCAACGCTATAACCCAGTTACGGGGATGGTGAATACGGTTTATCAGTCTGGCTTTTTTCCGGACTTTCAGTACCGGGTGCAGTTTTAGCAGGTTGCAGGTTGCAGGTTGCAAGTTGCAGGTTGCAGGTTGCAAGATACAGGTTGCCGTGTAGCATGTGTGATAGGCCAACCTGCAAGTTGCAGGTTGCAAGTTGCAAGATACAGGTTGCCGTATAGCATGCGTGATAGGCCAACCTGCAAGTTGCAAGATACAGGTTACCGTGTACCATGCGTGATAGCCCAACCTGCCCTGTCATGCGTGACGTGCAACCTGCAACTTGCAACTTGCAACCTGCAACCTGTCAAACCCTCCAACTTTTTCGAACATACTGATGAAAGCTGTATAATCTTTTACCCAAAGATTCATATTCCTTCACCAATTCATCGGCTTCGCTTTTAAGGTTAGGATACAACTTGGAAATCTTGAAAAGGTGATTGGTTGTTTCATCATGACTCGCCCTAGAGAAAGCCAAGAACTTGAGGAAATCCTTTTTGTAGTCTTTTCTCCCGTAACCCTCTACGATGTTCGAGTTTATACTATCAGAAGATCTCCTTACCTGACTGCCCAACTCGTAGGTTTCGTACTTTGGCAGTTTAAGGGAAAACTCATGGGTTCTGAAAAATAGGTCTAGCGATATTTTATAGACTTCAAGGTCTCGATAAGAGCGTGACACTTTATCATAAATTTGAATTACTTAAATTACAGCAGAAATTGGAAAATTGGCATTGGACAGAGAACTTGGGCTGGAAACTTAGCTGCTACGACATAAAAATAATAAAAAATGTAATAAAATGGCGAATAAAACAAAATATATTTTTTAAATTTCCTGCAACCTGCAACCTGCAACCTGCAACCTGCAACCTGCAACCTGCAACCTGCAACCTGCAACCTGCAACCTGCAACCTGCAACCTGCAACCTGCAACCTGCAACCTGCAACCTGCAACCTGCCTA
>CALEDI010000279.1 GCA_937949535.1 uncultured Lewinella sp.
CCCATACTCCGGTAGAGGTAGTCGAGGTAAGTACGGTCAGCATCATTGTCTTCATAACGAGCCGCTAGCTTGTTGTAAAACTCGGCAGGCGTCAGGTCGTGGGAGTCGCCGAATTCGGGTAGGGTTCCTAGGCGACTAACAGAGCGTGCAGGGCCGGAGATCTGGAAAATTGTCCGGTTTGATTCACAGCCACAATCGCTGGCCGCAACAACTGGAGCAGGTGGTGCAACTGGAGCTGGAGCTGGAGGGGCTACTTCCTCAACAACCTCTTCACTTTCAACAGCAGCCTCTGCAACCTCCGGCGTACTAGCGGGAGCTTCAATGGCAGCCTCTGAAGTCGTTGCGTCGTCGGTAGCCGTGGCGTCGGTCACCACTTCGCTGGTGGTAACCTCATCAGCAGCAGCTACTGCGGCGTTACGATCAAAGCAGCCATTCCACCACAGGAGCAACAGCAACAGCGGCAACAACAGTAGTAGCCATCTCCAACTGCAACCCCAAGCGTTTGCACCAGTAGCACCAGCACCACCGGCAGCGGCTGCGGCAACTCGCTCTTTAGCTGGTTGCTGCGTAGAAGGTACAGAAGTAGCGGCAGCAGCAACTTTTTTGCGCGGAGGCGGCGGCACGGCAGCAACAGGTTTGGGAGCTGGTGGAGTAGTAGAACTTATTGAGGCAGCGGCTGCTGCTGCGGCTGCCGCAGCGGCTGCGGCCGCAGCATTCTTCTTGTTTTTTCTACCCTTTTTATTTTTCCGGCCTCTTTTGCTTTTCTGAGTAGGTGCGGGAGCAGGCGCTGGTTTTGGCTCAGGTTCTGGCGTTGGCACCGCAGCAATGGGCTCGGGCTCGGGCTCGGGAGCCGGAGGTACAGGTTCAGGCTCTGGGATCGGTTCGGGAGTCGGAGGCACGGGGTCAGGCTCTGGTACCGGCACGGGAGCGGGTTCTGGTACCGGTGCAGGAGCCACAGGTTCGGGAGCTGGGGCAGCAGCAGCGCTGAGCGCTGCTCCTCCTCCGAGTAGGCCACTCGCTAGGCTAAGCTGGCGCCAGTAGCCAGCCACGGCTGCACCCTCTTGCTGTGGGCATGAGCGGCCAATCTCTTGGTGGTTACCGGCTTTAAGGATCGCGTAATGGCTACCGTCTTCTTCAACGGTAGACCAACGAGCCTCATTTTCAATGTTCTTGAGGACGGACTGTACACCGTTTTCCCGTCCTCTAGTGTCTTGGTAAGCCTGGCTACGGAGGCGAACGCCGTCGTCCTCATCCAGCAGGGCAAAGTAGTATTCCCCGTCGAGCTTAAAAAAGCTGAAATCAGGATAAGCCACTGAGCGCTCATGACCACGGTAGCCAGCACAGCTCAGGTACTCATCCACGATACGCTCTACTTTAGCAGCCTCACTGGTTTCCACTTCTTTGGTTTCGATTTCCGGAGCTTCCGCAGGTACTTCGACCGTAGCGGGCACAGCGGCTAGGGCAGCGGCTTCCTGTTCGTCGAAGGTGGCGGTAGCAATTTCGCTACCCAAAAACAAGCCTACAGAGGCCTGCATCAGTTCGGGCGTGTTGAAGAAGAAGCTCTTGCCGAGGTTGCTGCCATCTTCGTCTTGAAGGTAGAAGTAGTATTTTCCGTTCTTGGTGGTCTTTCCGGTGAAGTTCCGCTCGTAGGGCGCTACGGCCAAAATACGGTCTAAGACTACTTGCGCTTCTTCTTGGGTTTCGAAGCCACGGACGTTGGCGTTGAGCAAGATGGTCTTCTCTTCCTTATTCTTGAAGGTGAAGTAGTGTTTGCCATTGCCCGAGCGGAAAATCTGGTACGTTAGGTCATTGAAAGGGTAACTGCCCGAGGTGAGGTATACTTTTTCGACCTTGGGCTTCGTGGTGGTGCGCTTCTTGCGCTTTTTACGCTTGGGTGCGGGGCCGTCGGTAGCCGCGGGGATGGCTGCAGCAATGGCGATGTTTCCCGCACGGTTAGCGGCTACTACCTCGGTAGTAACCGTGCCACCACGGCCACCAGCCAGCAAAATACGGATGGCGTTTTCCATCTCTCCGGCCGTTCGGAACCACGTACTGGTCGCAATCTCTTGGCGGTTGCCAGCCAAGAGGTTAAAGTAGTGATTGCCCGTAGGGTGTACCTCCCGTTGGTAACGTTCGGCTATCGGCATGTTGCGTTCTACCGAGCCAACACCGTTGTCGCGCGAACGCGCTGTGGTGTATGCTTCACTGATGAGAAGAATGATACCATTCACCTTGTAGCTAAAGTAGCTACTGCCATTATGGTCGAAACTATCAAACCCGCTTTCTAAGTCACTGCCGTGCGTGTTGTAGAAGCTCAGGGGCTCGTAGTCGTCGTCGCCAGATCGCCCTTGGTAAGGAGTGCCAGCAACAGTGGTCGCAGCGTTGAGGAAGTCGAAATCGGTCCGCAGCGCTGCGCGGTCGGCGTAGCGTTCGCTGGTCGCGATGGGCTGCTGGTCTTGGTCTTGTATGCTTAAACGGACACCACCTTCATCGTTGAGTACTTGGTAATAATCTTCGTCGGCAGCGTGCTCCATGGCCCAACTGGCGTCCGCATCGCGGGAACCGGTGGTGTCATAAGCTTTACTAGTCAATAAGGTCTTGCCAGCGTCGCTATCGATTTGAAAATAATGGCTGGAACCTTCGGTGTATGTGCGTAAAGTCATGTATTGTATATCTATGTTTGGAGGTTATCCTATCGCTCCATCAACTAAACCGTTTTCCTCGGTATTGGCGCGAACTGATAAAACTATGTAAGGCCGAATGTAAGAAATTTGGTAGACTTAATAACCACAATTGGGTAGTTCTTTCACCCATCTAAACACAATACGGGCACCAAGAAAGCACATGACCGCAGTTATCAATGCGATCAAATTTTCGTTCGTCCTAATTTTGAGATGCCTAGCCCGTTATTTTCGTCGGCTCAAGGGCTATAGATGCTATGCTTACGGCGTCCTAAACAGGTGCCCAGACAGCACTACCCCACCAACTCCATCCATTCCATTTCTTTCTCCTCAATTTGCTCATTGAGCTCATTGAGTTCCTGCCCAAGCTTAGCGATGGTGTCTGGGTCCATGCCGGTCGGGTCCAGAAATTGCTGGTTGATTTTTTTCTTGGCCTCTTCCAATTTTTTCAGCTGGCCCTCTACGCGGCGGATGGCTTTGCGGGTTTCTTGAGACATGTGTTCTTGTGCCGAGCCATCCCCTTTGGAGACCGAGGGGCTAGGCGCGGCCGCAGGTGCAGCGGACGTTTTCTCAGCCCGGACCGCTTTCTCAGCCGCGAGTTCCTGCTTGCGGGTTTCTCGGTACCCAGTGTATAGCCCGTTCCAGTCGCGGAGGTTGCCGTCTTCTTCGAAGATGAAAAGGTGGTGGCAAATCTTATCCAAGAAAAACCGGTCGTGGCTCACGATGAGGACGCAGCCGGGGAAGTCCATCAAGAAGTCCTCAAGGATATTGAGGGTCATGATGTCGAGGTCGTTCGTAGGCTCATCCAAGATGAGGAAGTTGGGGTTCTTCATCAAGATGGTGAGCAGGTAGAGGCGGCGCCGTTCGCCGCCACTCAGTTGGCTCACGTACACCTGCTGCTGCTTGTCGGGGAACATGAAACGATTGAGTAAGCCCCGGGCCGTCAGTTTCTGCCCTTTCTCTAGCGGGATGAACTCGGCTATTTCACGGATCACTTCAATGACGCGCTTGTCTTTGTCCAGATTGATGCCGTCTTGGGTGTAGTAGCCGAAGTGCGTATTCACCCCATGGACGACCTTGCCCGTATCCGGTTCCAGTTCCTTGGTGAGCATGTGCAACAAGGTAGACTTACCCGCGCCGTTGCGCCCCACGATGCCGGCCCGCTCGCCTTTCTGGAATTTGTAGCTAAAACCCTTCACCAGCGTCCGGTCTCCGTAAGATTTACCGATGTTGTGCGCTTCCAAGATCTTGCCGCCGAGGCGCTGGCCCTTGATCTCAATCGTCAGTTCGTCTTCCTTTCGGAATCCGCCCACTTTCCCTTTCAGGTCGTCGTAGGCGTTTAGGCGAGATTTTGCTTTCGTTCCCCGCCCACTCGGCATCCGACGGACCCATTCGAGTTCTTTCTTGAGGCGTTTTTTGTCTTTTGCCAGTTCGGCAGATTCGGTTTCTTCGCGGGTGGCTTTCTTATTCAGGAAGTCGGAGTAGTTGCCGGTGTAGTGGTAAATATTGCCGCCGTCGAGCTCGATGATGCGGTTACAGACGCGCTCTAGGAAGTAACGGTCGTGCGTCACCATCAACAGGGTTAGGTTGGTGCTCTGGAGCCACTCTTCGAGCCACTCGATCATGTCGAGGTCGAGGTGGTTGGTTGGCTCATCCATGATGATGAGGTCTGGCTCATCGATGATGAGTTTGGCGAGCGCGACGCGCTTGCGCTGGCCGCCGGAGAGGGTGCTCACTTTCTGGTCGAAGCGATCGATATTGAGTTTGGAGAGCACCTCCTTGATGCGTGCCTCGATGTCCCAAGCTTGGAGTTCATCCATTTTGCCGAGGGCGGCGGCTAGGCGGTCGGGTTGGTCGGTATGGCTAAGGGCTTCCTCGTAGTCGCGCACTGCGCGCACCATCGGGTTGTCGGAGTCGAAGACAGCGTCCATCACGCTGGCGTTTTCGCCAAAGTCGGGCTCTTGCGGCAAGTAGGCCATCTTGGCCTCTTTGTGGAGGTAAATCTTAGAGCCCAGCCCTTCGGGCAGGTCGATGCCGGCGGCAACGCGCAGCAGGGTCGATTTCCCTGTACCGTTTTTGGCCACCAGCGCAACCTTGGTGTTCTTGGCCACCTGCAAGCTCACCTTATCGAAAAGGACTTTTTCGCCGTAGATTTTGGAGACGTCGGTTAGTTCTAGGTAGACCAAGGTTGGTTGTTTAAGTCGTGGTTTTTTTGGTTCTTGAGAACCGGAGGGCGAAGATACACGGTTTTAAAACTATACGGCAAAATCTCTATGCAGGAGTGTCCTCGACAGAACTTTCCCTTCCCCAAACGCATTAGATAGAGCCAATCATTACCGAACCGGATCATGGCCAAACACTCCCCCAAGAACATTGAATTCGTCAACCGTAAAGCGAAATACGAGTACCACTTTCTGGAAACGATGGAAGCGGGCATCAAACTGACCGGCACGGAGATCAAGAGTATCCGCAACGGCCACGTGAACCTGCGCGATGCTTACTGCGTCTTCCAGAAGGAAGAGATGTGGTGCCGCTCCATCTTTATCGGGGAGTACAAGCAGGGCAACGTCCACAACCACGAAGAACGCCGCGCACGCAAGCTGTTGCTAAAGCGCCAAGAACTCAATAAATGGCAAAAGAAGGTAAAGGAGAAGGGCTACACCATCGTTCCCTACCGCATGTACCTCAATGAGCGCGGGCTATGCAAGCTGGAAATCGTGCTGGTACAGGGCAAGAAGGTCCACGATAAACGCGACAGCATCAAGGCAAAAGACAATAAGCGAGCATTGGACCGAGCGTTGAAAGACCTGTAAACAAGTTACAATAGAAAGGGTGACCCGCGCAAAACGCGAATCACCCCTAACAGGTTTTTACTGGTATGTAGACCGCCGGCCTAGAAACATCAGTTTGATGTTCTTTATGAGACGACTCCTTAATCGGTATTAATTCATCGCCATCGCTTGGTAAGCGTTGAAGAACCTCAAATTGAGTTCTCCTTCTACGTTGCGCTGAACAATAGAAGTTTCCTGAAGCAGATTACTTGGCTTGCAGCCAAGCAACCACGCCCGGGCACTAAAGCCCAAGTCGGTAGCAAACTGCTCCGCAAGTTCCAGCTCCGGGTCAAGGTCCGTAACCACCAAGTTCGGGCGGCCCCAAATAAATGCCTGAGCACTCCACTTACCAGACAATGGAACACGCAGGTGGTAGCCTTCGGTATTCCGGGGGATGTAGCCCTTTATGTAGCTAGGGTTCATTTTCCGGATGGTGCTCACTGGCAGTTCACAAGCAACCGCAAGGCGGCGCAGGTTTAGGGGCCGGTAAACCACCAAGCTAGCGATGTTTTCCTCCATTGTATGATCTGCGGGGGTAAGGCCGTACTCGCTGTAGTAGGTTACGGTGTAAGCCGCAGCAACGTAGGCCGCAACGTATTTCTGGGTCTCGGCTGGCAAAAAGCGCTTCACCTTACGGTAAGTAGAGTACCCTCCGGCAGCCCGAACGGCGCGGCGAACACGACCAGGACCACAGTTGTAGGCCGCAAGTGCGAGGTGCCAATCGCCAAACTGGCGGTAGAGCCCTTTAAGCATAACTACGGCTGCTTCGGTAGAGCGGTACATGTCAAGGCGTTCATCAACTACATCGTCTACCCTTAGGCCCATTCCTCGGGCGGTAGCTGGCATCAGTTGCCAGAGGCCCGCTGCGCGAGCCGACGATACAGCTTTGGTGTAAAGCATAGACTCTGCCACAGCGAGGTACTTCAAGCTAGAAGGCATGCTGTGACGGGTCAAGTAGTAATCAAAAATGGGAAAGTACTGGTTGGCACGGCCAAGCATACGCTCAGTACTCTGGGATCCACGGCCGAGGTAGTCTCTTAGCTTACGCTGGAGGTGCGCATCACAAGCGGCGGTAGAAAGGGCGAGCTCCATGTTATCCAGCTGATGGCTGAAAGTAGAGGAGGCATCGCAGTTTAGGGGGTCTGTTTTATGAGAGAAAGAAGAAGAATTCGAGTTGGCCTGTGCAGTTACAAACACCACCATGACGATCAGGGCGATGTTCAAGCACTTCAAGAGCTTGCTCATTAAAAATAATTTCGTTTAACAATCACTTACCGCCTCAATGCCATTAGTTCATGGGATGGCTCTTCGGTAAGCATTTCGTAGCCACCCTGGGTATGGGAATGGCTGTTCTGGGGGGAATATATAAGTGGGCTTAACTTGCGTCTTACCCTAAGCGGTCGCAAAGATACGGTCAGCGAGCACCACGGAGCAAGCACTTCTACGCTAATCGTTTGTTATTCAACCATTAAGGCGCCCCGAAAACGCATCTATCCATATTGGCAAGACCGCCAAAAGGCGACCAAAACAGCGGCAAAACAGAATAATTGCACTATTTCCGTCGGTACGGGAAGGCCCAACCGAATAATCTTCCCTTTCCGAAAAAACAGCGAAACGCGACAGATTGGTAAAAAAATAAAGTGTTAAAATATTGCTAACTCCTTCATTACCATGGTTTTTGGCTTTTTTAAGCCTCGGCATCTTGGTCTGGCGCTTCATTTTTTTCACGGGAGATGAACCTTATGGACAAGCTGTTGACGCAGTGCCGGGTATTCTTTTCGGTAAAGCGCTCACCTTCAAAAACGTGGCCTAAATGACCATCGCAGTTACCACAAACGATCTCTACTCGTCGGCCATCAGCGTCTCGGAGTTTTTTGATCGCTCCGGGCACTTCATCGTCGAAACTAGGCCATCCGCAGCCGGAGCTGAACTTGTCCTTACTGTCGTATAGGGGCGCATCACAGCGCCGACACACGAAGACACCATCGAGCTTAAAGTTATTGTACTCGTTCGTGAAGGGCATCTCGGTACCTTTATGGACAATGATGCGCTCTTCCTGAGGAGTAAGTGGGTTGTAGTTTTCTGGAGATTTCATGCGAGGGTAACGCACAAGGTGAACGACCGGTTCTCGGAAACCAATATTTCAGGCAACGAACGTCGTCACTCAACAAACACTGCATCCTGCGCGCCGTCGCCCAAAGGTTTAGGAGGTTGTAAGGCAGGTCACAAGTTGCAGGTTTTCTTGTTAGGAACCAGCAACCTGTTTTCGCTGTAGAGGCAGGAGTCGAACCTGCAAGGGGCGGTTAGCCTAGAACCCTTGCTCCGAAGAGACGCGCTCCTGCGGAGCAATAGGTTTCATGGTTTGTTCCAGATTCCCCACCCGCGAGACAAGCGGGCATGGCTGCCAATTTCATCACTCTACAAAGTTCAGGTTGCAGGTTACAAGTTGCAGGTTCTCTCGTTAGGAACCTGTAACCTGCAACTTGCAACCTGTTTCGCTGTAAGGGTAGGAGTCGAACCTACAAGGAGCGGTTAGCCAAAAAAACGCTGCTCTGATGAGCATACTCCGCGGAGCATCGGTCTTTCGGTTTATCCCTGGCTCTCCACCCGCGAGACAAGCGGGCATGGCTGCCAATTTCATCACCTTACAATGTTCAGGTTGCAACTTGCAACCTGTTTCGCTGTAGAGGCAGGAGTCGAACCTGCAAGGGGCGGTTAGCCTAGAACCCTTGCTCCGAAGAGACGCGCTCCTGCGGAGCAATAGGTTTCATGGTTTATTCCGGACTCCCCACCCGCGAGACAAGCGGGCATGGCTGCCAATTTCATCACTCTACAATGTTCTGGTTGTAGGTCATAAGTTGCAGGTTCTATTTATTGTTAGGAACCTTCAATTTATAATCTGCAACCTGTAACAACACCGTTGTGTCGTTCTTGCATTGGCAAAGATGCAACGTTTGAAAGCTAATACGCAAGCATTTTCAACGAAATGATTATTTTTTTATTAACTAGCCACTAAAATGGTTTAAAAAGTGAATATTTTATAATTTCAAAGCGCTGAATACCTCAAAACTTAAAAATCTTTGAACGATCCAAATAGAAAAGTTCGTTCTACCTTAGCTAGTGGCCAACATTTGCGCTAAAACATGGCATTGAGGTTGGCTTTCACTTTTATTATGGCCTATGTTATGCTATTCCTTTTCAAACCAGAGCGCCATACCGAGGTCTCCCGTGCGGTAGTTGGTAGTGATTTCGGCTCCGGCGGGAATATCTTGGAGGGCCACGAAACGAATCTGTTCGAAGGCGTAATCGAGTCCAAACTCTGCATTGGCTTTGTCTGAGTGGTTGTAGAGTGAGCCGAAGCCTAACGCGATAGCGGCGCGGTTTCCGTCCCATTGGAAGTAGTAGTCGTGCAGGAGGGTTTCGTGCACCACCTTGCGGTCTGTGGCGGAGAGTAAAATTATGGGCGCCAACTCAATGGTGGTTCCGGCGAGTATTTCAGCACCGGTGAAGACACCACGGCCGCCGATGGGGCTGGAAGAGATGTAGAGGAAGGGAAGGGAAGACATCGCTTGGTTTTAGGTTAGCAAGTTAGTGTGAACACACCAACGACCATAATGGGTCAACCTGTATTATCCTAAAGCTCCAACCGATTGATCATCTCCCAAGTTAGGTGAGACTCAAAGCCTCGTTGAAACATATAATCTGCCAGTTTGCGGCGACGTAAATAAGGATGTAGCCCTTTGCGCTCCAACCGGTCGCGGCGCAGGAGTTCGCGCTCCATCACGGCGTCGTATTCTTCGTCTTCAATTTCGGATAGGCCTTTTTTGATGCAATAAGCAGATACATCTTTTTGCTTTAACTCACGGGTGATCTTTTGGCGGCCCCAGCGCTTCATCTTGAAACGGCCCCTAGCGAAGGAACGGGCGAAACGCTCTTCATTCAAGTAATTCTCTCGAATCAACTCACAGATGACCTCTTCGGCCAGGTCACCAAAGAATTGAAGCGCACGAAGTTTCTGGCGCACCTCTTTATGGCAACGGTCCTGGTAGGCGCAGTAGTCTTGGAGGGCATCAAGTGCTTGCTCATAGGTATAGACCACTTTCTTTGCAGCAAAGCTGTTTTCATGCTTCATTTGTTGCAAACATACAACAAAATAAACAATAGTGGTTTTTATCAAAACCTTATTTTTAGCGTTTTGCCTTGGTTTTTTACGGTGTCATCAATTAAAATGTAACTTTTTTGCTAAGACTGCGTCTCACCAGTGCTGCGCTATTGCAGTAACCTCATTCCAACTCAAACACATTAGATAAATGGAAATTTTAGAACAATACTTAGGTGCGAACTACCAAGCAACCCTAGTTGATTGGGCGACTACTCTCGTAAGCGCACTTGCGGTGCTCATCATCGGTTTCTGGATTGCCAACCGCCTTGCCGCTTTTGTAGGTAAGCGCTTGAAGAAGTCGGGCATGGACGATACCATTCGCCCTTTCATCATGTCATTGGTTAGCACTGGCCTCAAGATTCTCGTAGTCCTCGCAGCAATAGGTATGTTTGGCGTAGAAACAGCCAGTTTTATCGCTATTCTTGGTGCTATGGCGTTTGCTGTTGGTATGGCGCTTCAGGGCACCTTGGGCCACTTCGCTAGCGGAGTAATGTTACTATTCTTCCGTCCTTATAAGGTAGGAGATTTGGTAACCATCGGCGGCGGCGAAACCGGCACCGTAGAGGAGCTTGCCATCTTCAACACTGTATTGGCTACCCTAGACAACAAGCGAGTAATGGTACCAAACGGCGTTGTTACCAGCAATATCATCACCAACATCAGTGGCCAAGGCGTCATCGGTGTAGAACTCACCTACGGTATTGGTTACAACGACAGCATCGATGCTGCGCGTGAGGCCATCCTAGCCGTCGGTAAGGCTTGCCCTTGGATCTTGGACGACCCAGCCCAAGGCGTAGTAGTTGCTTCTCACGGAGACAGCTCTGTAAACCTAGCTACTCGCCCGTTCTGTAAGAGCGAGCACTACTGGGACACTTTCTTCTACATGCAGGAGAACGTCAAGAAAGAGTTTGATAAGCGAGGCATCAGCATTCCTTTCCCTCAGACGGATGTACACCTCCACAAAGTTGCCTAAGCATTAGGAAACTAAACATTAGAAAGCCAGAAACTAGATCACTAGTTTCTGGCTTTCTTGTTTATACTTCTAGGTAGTTCATAAGCGAGTCAAATCGCTCCCGCAGCGCATCACTCATCTGCTTTTCATTGAAGCTTGCCTTTACGCTGTAGTTGTAACGCTCAAAGGTGGCCAAGGTAGCAGCGATGCTTTGGCTGTTGACCTTGATCGTGACCTCCAAGCGGTTAGACCCCTCGAAGGAACGAACGAACGAACTCAGGATGACAGCCCCTTCACTCTCCACAATACGGGAAATTTCAGACAGGCTATAGTCGTGCCGCAACACTTCTAATACCACAATGGAGCCTTGGCTGGAAAAAGTACTGGACTCCGCGAAAGTACGGAGCAAGTCTTCGTTAGTGATCATACCGATGTAAGTCCCTTCGCGGTTAATGACAGGCACGATGGTGAGCTTGTACTCCGTCAGGACGCGCATCACGTCGTAGAGGTGGTCATCTGGGAAAACATAGGGTGGCTGTACGGGTAGGCGGTAACTGCTTACCGGTTCCATAGCGTCGGCGTCCAGAATGTTGTCTTCGGAGACAACGGCCTTTAGCTCGCCCTTGTCTACCACGGGGAGGTGGCGAATATAAAATTCGTTCATTACGCCGAGTGCCTCCTCGCCTGTATCGGTAGGCCGAAGGGGGACAATAGCGTCGGAGATTAAGGATTCGGCAGTCATGAGAAAAATTAAAATACAGCGTTGAGCATCAATGCGCACAGCAACCGATAAATGCGTGACTTTCTGGTGCAATTAGCCCAGTAGCCGTTTCTTTTGGGTAGCGAACTCTCCTTCGGTCAGCAAGCCTTTTTCCCGTAATGTGGCGAGGCGCTGGAGTTGCTCCAAGAGGTCGTCATTGATTTCGGGGAGCTCTACCAATGCTTCTTCCTTGATGGGGTTCTCCAGTACGACCTCCTCAGCGCTTAGGTCTGGAGCTAAACGGTAACCGTTTTCCTCGAAGGCAAGGAAAGCAGGCTGGACGCGCAAAAACGCAAGGCTGTCGTGCGTACGGATGCGCTCGAAATCGGCGAAGCCGAGAGCGATGGCCCGGTCGAGGTGGTAAAAAGCTTTATCGGCTTTTTCTTCGCAGCTATAGGAGCATGCGATGTTGAAGTGCGAGGCTACGTCGCGCGGGTTTTTCTCTAGGGCGAGGTCAAACGCCGCGATGGCGCGGTCGTACTCAAAGTCTTTGAAATACCGAAGCCCCGCTTGGCGTTCGGCTTGCCCGCTGGTAGTGTTGGCTGCCGTCGTACGCTGCGGTCCCGTTCTTGAGCGGCGCGTGGCGCGCTGGTCGGAGCGCATCTGCTCGCGGCGAGAGCGTTCCTGCTGGCGCTGCTCGTGGCGGCGCTCGCGGTCGGTCAGCTTGCGGCCAGGCCTAGACGTTGGCGCAGCGGTCTTCTCTTCTCTATTGTATTTGGCATCAAAAGTACGCTGGTCCATACTCAAGAAGGAAATTGCATCAATAACGCCTAATAGTAAGGACAACGGCGGAATGAAAAAATACAGAATACCAAGGCCAACTTGGCCCAAGTAAAAGCGGTGTAGCCCAACGGCTCCTCCAAAAAATGCCAAGACGGCTGATAAGTTTTTATCCTTCATAGTCACACGAATAAACGATTAAAAAGGGACTTTCGTTCTGCGATTAAGCTAATTTCGACGAGGTAGTCCATTAAGGCGGCAAATATGGCCTTTAACGCGACAGATAATTGGGGCGCGGCCGCAGGTGCAAGGCGGAAGTTTTAGGGTTCGGGATGAGCGCCTCTGGTCGTAGGTTGTGTAATCTGTAATGTATTGTCTCCGCGCATAAACCCCCTCCCCAAACCCCTCCCCACGGGGGAGGGGCTTATAAAAACGCTGCGCGTTTTGATGATAATTGGCGGGCTGATTTATAGGCAGATTACACATCC
>CALEDI010000280.1 GCA_937949535.1 uncultured Lewinella sp.
CAACTCCAAAACGATGCTGCTGGCGATCTACTACGAGACCGACGCCGATACTGCCCTAGACTCCCTCTTCGATTCCATCACTGCTTACTTGAACAGGCATAAAGAGATCCCAGACATCAACCAACGTGCTTACCGCAACCTGGTCTCCTTCACCCGTCGCCTAACCAGAATGTTGCCAGGTGATAAGAGAGCACTGGAGCAGCTAAAGAGCGACTTAGCAGAAAAGAAATACGTCGCCTCGCGGCCTTGGTTGGAGGAGAAGATTGCTGAATTTTTAGCCTAGTCGTTATCAAGCCCGCCGCCCCCTAACCATCCGCCATTTCCCCTGCAAATCCTTGCGCCGTTCTACGTCGGCGTAACCAGATGACTTTAGCAGTCCAACGACGTCTTCGTTGTTGAACTCATTGGTTTCTAGGTAGACATGGCCGCCTTTGGTCAGCAGTTCGGTGCCGAGTTCGGCAATGTGGCGATAGAAGAGCAGCGGGTCTTCTTCGGGGACAAAGAGGGCCAGCTCCGGCTCGTGGGCAAGGGTGGAGGGGCTCATTACGGCGCGCTCCGAAGGGGGAATGTAGGGAGGGTTGGAGATTAGCAGGTTGCAGGTTGCAGGTTGCAAGTTGCAGGTTGCAAGTTGCAAGTTGTGGGTTGCAGGTTGCAGGACGTCCATTTCTTGGAAGTCGACTTCTAGGCTGAGTTTTTCGGCGTTGGCGCGGGCTACGTCTAGGGCATCGGTGCTTACGTCTACCCCGGTGCAGGCCCAGGAGGGTCGTTTATGCTTCAGGGCGAGGGGGATGCAGCCCGATCCGGTACCGATATCCAAACACTGCACCTGCGTGCCCGCCACATTTTCTTCCAGTATCCATTCTACCAACTCCTCCGTCTCTGGGCGCGGAATGAGGACCGCCGGAGTAACCTTTAGTTGGAGCCCATAAAAATCGGCAATACCCGTTACGTACTGCACCGGCTCGCCCGCCTTGAGGCGGTTGATGGTAGCCCAAGCCATGATCTGCTCGTCTTGGTTCAGTCGCCGAGGATGGCTACCGCGCCGATACCCAAAAACATCCTCCAAAACAAGGCGGGAAACCGAGGTCGCCTCCCCCGGCCCAAGTAGGGGAGAGAGTTCGTCGATGATGTGCTGGGCTAGTTCTGTTATTGTCATGCGTAAAGGGAGTAGCCCCCCAGCCCCAGAGGGGGAGCAAGGTCAATCGCAAGGGGGAGTAAGTGAGGATGCTAAAATTTATTCTTCCACATCATAGATTCCATCGGCCGAACCTGTACCTTATTGTACTTCGCGTTGGCTTTTTTGTTGTAGTAGTTCTCGATGTCGCCTTCTACGCCGAAGTAGATGAGCTGCCCAATCGGCATGCCGGCGTAGACCCGGACGGGGTGCGTACAACTGATCTCCAACGTCCAGTGGTTGCAGAAACCAACGTCGCCCTTGCCCGCCGTAGCGTGGATGTCGATACCCAACCGACCAACGGAACTCTTGCCCTCCAGAAACGGTACGGAGCTGTGCGTCTCGGTATACTCTAACGTAACGCCAAGGTATAAGGTATTGGGGTGCAAGAGAAAGCCCTCCTCCGGTATTTCGTCATGGATGATCTCGTTGTGGGCCTTCGCATCCAAAATATGGTCTTTGTACCTAGCGATGTACTTGCCAAGGTGGACGTCGTAGCTGTTCGTACCGAGGTTCGCCCGGTCAAAAGGCTTGATTACGATTTCGCCATTCTCGATGGCAGCTAGGATTTTTTTATCGCTCCAGATCATGGGGCAAAGGTAGTTCGGCAGTCTGGTAGTTTGGTAGTCTTGTGGTCTTGTAGTTCGGTAGTAGCTACCGTATGTTGGCCGCATTTTTGGGCGCGGACGCAGGTGCAAGGAAGGTTAAGAGGAGCAGGAAAAAACATCATTTGCAAAAGGTAAGCGTCCCTCCAAAACTAATTTCTCCCCCTTTGGGGGCTGGGGGGCTTCTCCCCCTCTGGGGGCTGGGGGGCTCTCCCCCTCTGGGGGCCGGGGGGCTTCTCCCCCTTTGGGGGCCGGGGGGCCTCTCCCTTCTAGTGCCTACAGGGCTAATTCCCACGTCAATATCCGCCGGTCATCCCCGGCTGTAACCAACGTTCGGTCATCGAGCCAAAGGAGGCAGTTGACGGAGTTGACGTGGCCCTGGTCTCGGACGACCTCGCAGACCTTGAGCAATTTCCACGTTTTAGCATCCCAGAGCTTGACCGTTTTGTCTCGGCTGGCCGTAGCGAGGTACGCGCCGTTGGGAGAGAAGGCGAGGGCGTTGATGGTGGAGTTGTGGGCATCTACGCTATCCACTTGTCGCCCATCTATCAAGTCATGAAAAAGAAGTCGGGCATCTCGCCCGCCAGAGACCATGAAGGGCGAACCCGTAGGGTGGGCCGCTACGGAAAACACCGATGGCTCGTTGGCGGGGCAGGTCTTGTTCAGTTGCATCGTGTCCTTATCAATAAGATAGATCTTGCCATCACTAGCCCCCACCAACAGTTCTTTTTTTGCCAAATCTGTTGATATACACCGCAACGAATTCCCGCTCACGGGCAAGCTCTCCAACGTCCGGCCGGTCTTGGCGTTCCACTTCGTCAGCACTCCGTCTCCGCCGGCGGTGAAAACCTCCTCCCCTACCCTGAGCACGGCAAAAACGCCCCGCGAATGCTGGGCTACGTGCAGGTTGCGCTCGGGCGCATCTGGGTAGAGCCAGTGTACGCCGCCGTCTAGCGCGCCGGCTACTAGGCCGCCGTCTTCGAGGGTGTCGAAGCTCAAAAACTTGCCGCCTTCAACGTTGGCTACGGCGCGGCCGAAGTTGACGTCGTCTTGGTGCCAATGCACCAACAAGCCATCGGCGGCGGCCGAGTAAAAGCCGTCTGGCGCAGCGCGCAGGGCGTAAATAGCGGCGTTGTGGCC
>CALEDI010000281.1 GCA_937949535.1 uncultured Lewinella sp.
TACGAGATGGTGGTACTGGCTTTACCAATGATTCGTACTTTCGATTGCAGAGAAGGCCAACCGCCCTACCCTTGCGACGAAGATATGCTGGACCGCATCGATGCTTCCGTTGACACCGTTTCCGACGCCGCCCCAAAAGGCGACGACGAAGACGATAAGCCCAGCCCCTGGGACGCACTCAAAGGCCTCAAATAATTATCACCAGCTGGTTTCCAGTTGTTTATGATACCAACCAAAGCTTAAAATTTACAATTACCATGGCACATCCTAAGAGCCGGATTTCCAAGCAGCGCAAGCGCAAGCGCCGTACCCACTACAAGGCTTCTGTCCCTAGCCTGACCGTTTGCCAAACCACCGGCGAAACGCACCAGCCCCACCGCGCTTACTTCGACTCCGAAGGCAATATGTTCTACAACGGCAATATGATCGTTAAGGGCCCCGAGGTCGTCGAAGAAGAGTTCGGCGGAGAAGACGAGGCGTAAATAACCACGCCTCTCCCCAAGGAAAAATTAATAGCCCGTCAGCTTCTTGCTGGCGGGCTATTCGTTGTTGGGCTGGGCTAAGCGGGCGCGGCCGCAGGTGCAGAGAACGGTAAAGGAGTTGGGTTAGCGTAATGGGGTGAGCGCCTCCGGCGCGATGTTCTTTGCGCCCCTAAACAAGAGGTCCAAATAGCAAAAGCCCGCCCGAAATAAATCGGACAGGCTTTCTGAAAAGGGGGTGGAGAATACCAGAGTCGAACTGGTGACCTCTTGCATGCCATGCAAGCGCTCTAGCCAACTGAGCTAATCCCCCGCTTAGAGCAACCCAAGGCATTTTACTACCTCAAGCGGACGCAAAGATATACGGTGATGTGTAAATGTCAAAGCCTTTAAGAAAAGTTTCTTAAGTTATTTAAATGGCGTCCCTAAACGATAGCGTCGCCTCCTTTTCCTTTCCTTCTCCGGGCCTGTTTACGGGCTTCTCTTTCTGCCTTCTTCTCAGCTCGCATCCGTTCTTTCTCGTTCATCTGGTAGCCGATGATGTGGAGGTCGCTCTTTTCCCGCAAAACGATGGCGGCCGTAACGGAGGTAACGAGCGGACCGAGCACCGTCCCGATAATCGGGACTTTCAACATCAGCAGTAGCGGTAGGCCGAGGCCAAAACAGATGCCGATGTAGCCCCGGTATAGATTGCGGCGGCTTTGGTCGATGGTGAGGTCAAACTGCTCGTTGTAGTTGTCGGCAATTACGTAGCCGAGCATGGTAGACCGAACGAACAGGGAAAAAGCCCAAAACAGCCAGCCGTCGTGGATAGACTCGGCTACGTTTAAGATTACACCTTCGGCGATAAGCGCGAGGAAGGACACTACGATCATCCTTCTCTGCGCATCCAGAAAAGGCTTGAAAGTATGGGCGTTTTCAACGTTCTTCTTGAGGATAATCTGCAACGTCCGCCGCATGAAGTGGTAGATAACTACCTCCAGCAAAACGAGCGTCACCCAGTTCAATAGCCCGCCAGAGATGGAGTCTTTCAGCTCCGTAAACCAGAGCACAAAAAGGCTTTCGTTGCTCATCATTGCGGTCAGGGGCGCATCAGCATGGCTATCAAACCAATCAATAGCCTCAAAAATGACGTAGCCAGCGATCAGTACGCCAATCACTACCAGCCCCCGCGCTACCCAACCATATTGCCGCAAGCCTTCCCACAACCGATGCCGGAGCATGAAGTGCCAAGCCCTAGGGAAAGCCAAGAGCGTGTAGAAGAATTCGTGTATGGATTGTTTGAAGCGGTCCATGTTGTAGTCAGATAGTCAGGAAGAAATTGGCATCTGTGTGAAATCCGAGCTTTAGGGCTGATTTCTGTGCGCTGAATGCTTTTTACTCTACGTTGTCCGCCTTACAGCGGGCCAGTTTTTCTTCGGTAACGGCCAGGTCTACTTTTAGCTGGGTGATCTCGTCTCGGAGGTCCTGGACGTTTTCAAAGGTGGCACGTTCGTTAGTGGCGGAGGAAGTTGAAGTGGAGGTGCTTGTGGTCTGCTCCGTCTGTGGCTGATCGTCCATGCCCAACATCCCTTTGATGTTCGCTACGGGGTCTTCGCCGTTGAAGTAACTGGCCCCAACGTAAGCGGTAGGGATGAACAGGATCAGAAAAAGTAACAATCTACTAAAGGGAGTCATTCGTGTCTTAGCCATGAAGGGGTTATTTTAATTGTGCTACAAATAAAGCCGCTCCCAAGCTCAGCGCAAACAAGATTCTACGAAGCGGGGAGCTTTGTCGACGGATACGGTCTTTAGAACAAACCTATGTGTATGGGCCTAAAGTGTGCAGTTTGGGTTAAAGAACGTTCTCCCCTACCGTATTTTTTACCCAACGAAGATTTTTCAAAAACCTTGAAAGACTACCTTTGCGGTCTCTAACAGACCAAAAGACCAACCAATGGCCACCCCCACCGCAAAAGACGGCAGCGCACAGCTCCCCCCCGTAACCAACATCCAGATGGTTGACCTCAAAGCCCAGTACGCCGCCATGCAAGACGAGGTGGACAAAGCAATCATTGACGTTGTCCGCAGCGGGGCCTTCATCAACGGGCCAGCGGTGAAGCAGTTTCAGGCGGGCTTGGAAGATTTTCTGGGCGCGAAGCACGTAATTCCGTGTGCCAACGGCACCGATGCGCTCCAGATCGCGCTCATGGCCCTCGGTCTGGAGCCGGGAGACGAGGTGATCGTTCCGGCTTTCACCTACGTTGCCTCTGCCGAGATCATCGCGTTGTTGCGCCTTAGCCCGGTGATGGTTGATGTAGACCCGCGCACGTTCAACGTGCGGGCCGAAGACATTGAGGCCGCCATCACCCCCAAGACCAAAGCCATCATCCCCGTACACATGTTTGGGCAGAGCTGCGATATGGAGCCGATCATCGCACTGGCCAAAACGCACGGTTTACACATCGTTGAAGACAACGCGCAGTCTATCGGTGCTATCTACACCTTCTCCGACGGGCGCAAAGTGCGTACCGGTGCCCTTGGCGACATTGGCTGCACCAGTTTCTACCCCAGCAAAAACCTCGGAGCCTACGGAGACGGCGGTGCCATCAATACCAACACCACCGCCCTAGCCGATCAAATCCGGAAAGTGGCCAACCACGGCCAAAACCGCCGCTATTACCACGAAGTAGTGGGTTGCAACAGCCGACTAGACTCCATCCAAGCAGCAGTCCTGAACTGCAAACTCCCCCGCCTAGAGGGTTACTGCGACCGCCGCCGCATGGCCGCCGACTACTACGACGCCAACCTCCAAGGCATCGACGGCCTGCTCACGCCAGCCCGCCAGGAGAACAGTACCCACGTCTTCCACCAATACACCCTCCGCGTTGACGGAGGGCGGCGCGATGCCTTGCAGGAACACCTCAAAGCTGCCGGCGTGCCTAGCATGATCTACTACCCCGTCCCGCTCTACGATCAGGAGGCTTTCAAGGGAACTGCCGCCAACGACATCGACTTCTTGCCCGTAACCGACCTGCTCTGCAAAGAGGTCATCTCCTTGCCCATGCACTCAGAGTTTGATGAGGCAACGCTGGCGTATATCGTGGAGACGGTGCGGCGGTTTTTTTAGGGCTGTTGGCTTTGTCTACAAACACCTCATCCCTTAGCGGTGTACCAACCGGCGCCATTGCCCGGAGCCGTTCTCCAACTCAATGGAAAGGAAAAGAACGCCAATAGGTAAGCCGTCAAGTGAGATACGTATTTCGCTCCCCTCCACCTTGGCCTGTTTTAGTATTTGCCCCAAATGGCTTCGGATAACGACGCTGCGCATCTCGTCCGATGATTTGATCTGGACTTCACTTCCGGCAGGGTTTGGGGTCAGTTTAATTGAGCTGTTCAAAGAAGCATTCGTAGTGCTGGTTGGGCAGCGTAAGGCATTGATCCTCGACCAGATTGAATTGTTGTACGAAGTAGGTACGAGCGCGCCCTCGTCGGGGTCGCCTCCCATTCGGATCACCACCAGTCCTTCAGACGGAACGATGTTGATGATCTGCCCGTTCTTCCCCAATGCTGCGATAGTTTCCGGAGGTGCTTCGCTGATGATTGGCCCGGAGAACTCTAGCTGTAATGAAGGCAAGCGAAAGCTAGCTTTTCCGTTCAACCACCAGAGGTAACCATAGCTTGGGTTGATGTCTTGAGAGCTCGTAGTCATGGTTCGGAAGTAAGTGCTGTCTCCCAGTATTGGCGTACCATCCCATATTCCTTCGTTCAACGCCAACAGGCCAAAACGGGCCATTGACCGAGCATTGCTGACGTAGATTCGGTTATCGTCGAAGTAGGTATAAGCACCAGTGATGCCGGTTGGGCCTTGGATTTTATCGTCGATGAAATCATTCAACTCTTGGCCTACCGCAGCTTCTATGACCTCACCAAGGAGCGTGTACGGTCCGTTGTGGTACGCCCACCGCCCGCCCGGTTCCGCGAGGCAAACCAAACATTCAGGAACGGTGCAGTACACATCTCCGGTCCGATCAGACAGGCCCGAAGTCATGGTCAACTGGTTCAAGACACGAATATTCGGCTCGTTTTCCGGGCAATTCGTCCAACCAACACCGAGGTAATCCGCAACCGGATCATCGGTGTTCAATGAATCCAGTTCGACTGCGATCCCCGCAACGAAAGCCATCAAAGACTTACCTGCTGAGTTCCAAAGGTGAGGCGAAAACCTTGTGAAATCGCCGAAGTACTGCTCCACAACGATTCTCCCGTCTTTCAGGATCAAGAAGGCGTCGGTGTTGGTTTGCTCGAGGTAATCGTACAACGCTTGCTCATTGTCCGCGCAGAACCCTGCCGCTTCCAAAGACATCGATTCCCAATCCAAGGAAGTAGTCGGAGGGAAGTACCTTTCTTGGGCGGCAAGGAAGAGAGGAAAAAGAAATGAGGCTGATAGTAGTAAAAGGTTCTTCATAGCTGCTCTTGGACGATGCTGAAAGGCGATGGTTTAGGAGAAGGGTGTACAATTTGCTGGTGTTGCTCCGTAGCCACCTCACCCCAAACCCCTCTCCAACACGCCTCGCCTTCGGCTCAGCGGAGAGGGGCTTACAAGCGAAAACGCTCCGCGTTTTTAATCAACATCAATTTCCAGCCACCGCTCCAAGGCAGCGACAAAACGCTCCCGCTCCGACTTCGTCATGCCGGTAATCCGGGCGTTGGCGTGGTGTTTGCCCTTGAGGACGAACCATTCTGAATCTACCCGGTCGTTTTCGGGTACGGCGCTGCCCGTCCAGGTATCAACGCCGCCGTAGATGTAGGCGATGCGGTTGGCCTCCTTGCCGTTTAGCCATTTGTTTACGCCCTTCAGGAGCTTGCCGTCAAAAGGGTCGTTCATCTCTGAGGGGAAGAACAACGCCATCGGGTTGCGGTCTGTTGGCAGGGCTTCGATCAGGTCTTCGAACTCGGCGGTTCGGTAGCCGTAGTAGCCCATCTCGGTGGCCGATTGGTAGTAGTGCGAGACGTATTGTTCTACTGAGGCGTCGCTGAAGAAGTCGATGCCGGAGACTTCCAGTAGATAGATCAAGGCTTCGTGGAGGGGAGCGTCTGCGCTGGGGATGCCGCCGCAATCCTGACCGTATTGCCAGAAGGAAAACGGATACTCCAACACGGCGTACTCGAAGGCCTGTTCTAGCGTGAGGTAGCTGTATTTGGTGCGGGCACCGAGGCTGTAAAACTTTAGCAAGGGTAGAATTTCTGCACGCTCGGTCAAGATTCTACGCTGAAAAGCCTTGATTTCGGCCCGGCAAGCGTCGGAGCCGATGGTATCGAGGAAGGTGTACAGGCGTGGCTCTTCGTAAGCGCGGTTGATGGGGGCTACGTAGGGTACGCTGACCGCCACATCGTCTGGGTAAAAGTAGCGGTAGAAGATGGTCGTTGCGCCGCCTTTACTGATACCCGTGCTGACCCATTTTTCGGGGTAAATACCGCCGAGTAGCTCTCGGATGTGGTGCAGGTCTGCCGTAGCTTGTTGGAGATTCAAGTAGCGGTAGTCGAGCGAATCGGGCATACTGTTCCCGAAAAAACGGTGTTCTACCTGCACTTGGTTGGCTTTCAGCATCTGGGTGAGTTCGTAAGCGCGGGGGCGGGGGCGGTTGTAGCCTTCCGTGACGATGACCGCTGGGCGGTCATGGCCAACGTGATTGAGGTACACCTTTTGGTAGAAGAAGCCCCGCAGCGTATCCGTGTGGTCTAGCGGTTGGCGGACCCTGAGTTCGTACACTTCGCCGTCTCCGGTATCGGGCGCGATGCTTTGGATGGAGACGTTGGGGAGGTTCAGGAGGCGCGAACGCAGGTGCGGGGTTTGCGCTTGCAGGAGGGCAGAGAGGAGGATGAGTAGGGTTAGTATGGGGAGCTTTTTCATTGATCTGTGTTGGTTAGAATTAGTACCAAACTCGACAGGCGAACTTTTTCGCTATATAAAGACGCCGTAATTCTGTAGGGGTGTAAGATATTTACGTAAGGCTAAATATGCACCCAACCCTGCGAGCGAAAAAGGATTCGACTGGCGAGTTGCCGCGAAACTCGCCAGTCGAATCCTTTTTTGTCCCTGCTTTAAAGGAAGAACTTGGTTATTAGAATCCGTATTTGTCTCTTGATAAGATCGGCGCTAATTCCACAACAAAAAAGTTCGCCTGTCGAGTTTGGAAAAGTAATAGTTGCCCATCAACGCCGAGGCCCAGCCGCCAGCGGAGAAGGAGACGGCCCGCTCGGCCGCCGGCCCAACACCTCCGGCAAAGAGCAAGTCTCTAGCCGGGGCAATACGTAGCGGGCAAACAGTTCGCACTCCTCCAAGTGCGGATAGCCGGAGAGGATGAAGCTCCGGATGCCCATCGCGTGGTAGCGCATCAGTTTGTTGTAGACCTGGTCGGGGTTACCGACAATGGCTGCTCCGCAGCCAGAGCGCGCCCGGCCGATGCCCGTCCAGAGGTGGTCTTCTACGAAGCCGTCTTTGTCGGACTGTTCTCGGAGGGCGGCCTGTTTGCTTACGCCGAAGGATTTTGCGTCGAGGGCTCGGTTGCGGAGTTCGGCGCCGGATTCTTCGTCTACATTGCTCATCAAAAGCTGGCTTGCGGCGATGGCCTCGGCTTCCGTCTCCCGGACGATGACATGGACGCGGAGGCCGAAGTCTAGCTTCCGACCATACTTTGCACCTGCGGCCGCGCCCACCTTATCTATGTGGTCTTGGATCTTATCTTCCGTCTCCGGCCACATCAGGTACACGTCGCAGTGCTCCGCGCAAAGGTCTACCCCATCGGGGCTGTACCCACCAAAATACAGCAGCGGGCCGCCGTTTTGCTGGTAGGGTTTCACGGGCTCCGTTGGCAAGTCGAGGTCGTAAAACTCGCCCTTAAAATTGAGGTGGTCTTGCGTCCAGCATTGCTTCAATATCTCGATCACTTCGCGGCTTTTCCGGTAGCGCACCGCGCTCTCCAAGTTGGTTCCCGGCAGGTTGCTGCTGATGATGTTGACGGTGAGTTTGCCCAACAACATGTGGTCTAGCGTAGCCAGCGCACGCGCCAACATGGGCGGATGCACCTCTCCGCAACGGATGGCCGTGAGGAGGTTCATCTGGCGCAATTGCGGCGCAAGCGCGGCGGCAAAGGTCAGCGTATCCTGCCCCACTTGGTAGCTACTGGGCAGGAGCATGTTCCGGTAGCCCAGCTCGTCGGCCGTGCGGGCAATCTGGGCTGCGTTGCGGTAAGAACTCTTGTAAAACGGGTCGCGCACGCCGAGGTAGCGGTCGTCGCCGTTGCAAATGGGCGCAAACCAAGATACTTCGGCGGCGGTAAGGTTGCGGGAGCGGATGTTGTTGGGCACAGTTGGGAATTTGGGTGTAAATTTAACCGGCCGCAAACTAAATTGTCGCTTTTCTTCCCCCAACTGGGGGCTAGGGGGCCAAAAAGCGACACTTTGGTTTGCGCCCATTTAACCTTGTCAATATTAACAATGTTATTTCATTATGGAAGCTTTAAAACTTGAGAACAAGAAGTACACTTCTGAGGAGTACCTAGAAATTGTCAAGGACAGTTTGCACAAACTCGAATTTCATCGCGGTGAAATCACTTTGATGGCCGGTGGCAGTAGAAACCATGCAGACATTGTTGACAATACCTTCGTTGCTCTACGCACCAGTAAATCAGGTTGCCATGTCAAGTCCTCTGAAACGGCAATAAGCGTTCAAAAATCCAACTCCTATTTTTTCCCTGACGTAAGTGCAACATGCCAGGAACCAAAGTTTGAAGAAGACGGAATCGCTCGGATGCTGAACCCCGAACTCATCGTCGAAGTACTGTCTCTTAGCACCGAGCGCAGGGATAAGAACGTAAAATGGGACGCTTACATGAGCATTGACACAATTAAGGAATACGTTCTCATTGACAGCAAAAACATGTCTGTCCAGACCTACTACCGAAAAGAAAAAGGCAGTTGGTCTATCGGTAATTACTACCTACCTGAGCATGATGTCCTGTTCAAAACCCTCGGCATTTCGGTCCCTGTTTCGGTGATTTATGCGGGGGTTACTTTTCCGGATTTAGGGATTTAGAAACTTCACTTTCGTTCGCATTGTTGAAGCCCAAAGCTTTTTCATGCCCCGCTACGCCATCTCCGACATCCACGGATGCCCCAAAACCTTCCGGAAGCTCCTCAACGAAATCAACTTCAACCAAGAAGACGAGCTCTTCCTGCTCGGTGATTACATCGATAAAGGGCCGGACGGCATGGGCGTAATCCAGATGATTTGGGCGTTGGAAAGCCAGGGCCACAACATCACCTGCCTGCGCGGCAACCACGAACGGATGTTCACCAACGAAGTCATTCGTGGCGAGCATTCCGGCGTAGTCCCCCGCCGAAACCATGAAGAAGCTTGCCGCTGGATGCTCGGGCTAGATTACTACGCCGAAACACCCGGTTACTTCCTCGTCCATGCTGGCCTAAACTTCCGCCATCCCGATCCGCTAGAAGACACCTACTCCATGCTCTGGATCCGCTACTGGTACGACGAGATTGACCGCGACTGGCTAGGCGACCGCATCATCGTACACGGCCACACTCCAGAGCCGATGCACTCCGTCAAGTTCGGGATCGAGAAAATGCGGGAACGACAGCGAGTTTGCATCGACTCGGGCTGCGCCCATTCTCATAAGGGGATGGGGTACATGACTGCGCTTAATCTGGATGCTGGGGAGGGGACGTTTGTGCGGTTTTGTGACCTTTGAGGAGTATCTTAACGGTCATAATCCAATAAACAACCATATGTCTCCGGCCGATCAAATTAAACACAACTTGCGTAAAGAAGAACTGCCAGACTAGTGTCACAGTGGTCATTAGCAGCTTTCTCAATTAGAACAAGGGCCGTTGAAACTCACGTTTCAACGGCCCTTGTTTTAATTGATAAATCCGCTAATCCTAAATCGCCTGCAAGATGTCGTACTGCGCGATCAAGTGCGACCGCCCAAGGGCGTCCTTAGCCACAACGGCCGGGTTTTCCTTGGTGAGGTGCTTACCGAGTTCGGACAAGGTGAGGTCGCTAGTGATTTCGGGGAAGGGGTCGCGCATGATGTCGGCAACGGTTTTCTCCGAGTTCTCCATTGGGTTGGCTAAGAGGTAGTTGAGCACGTCGGTTTCGAGTATACTACCAACCACTTTTTCCCCGTCCATGACGGGCATTTGGGAGAACTCGTGCTCCTTCATCATCTTCAGTGCATCCCGGACGGTAGCCGTTTTCTCGATGCCGGAGAAGTTGGCCTCCTTCTTGTCTGCGATGAGGTCACGGACGCGAAGTTCGGTTTCCAGGAAACCCCGGTCGCGCATCCAATCGTCGTTGTAGAGCTTACCGATGTAGCGGCTGCCGTGGTCGTGGATGACGACCACAACGAGGTCGTCGGGCTTCAGTTCATCCTTCATTTGCAGGAGACCGGCTACGGCGCTGCCAGCCGAGTAGCCCAGCAACAGGCCTTCCTCGCGGGCTAGGCGGCGGGCCATCACGGCCCCGTCTTTGTCCGTCACTTTCTCGAAGTGGTCGATGATGCTGAAATCGACGTTCTTCGGCAGGATGTCTTCACCTATGCCTTCGGTGATGTAGGGGTAGATTTCCTTCTCATCGAACTCGCCGGTTTCGTGGTATTTCTTGAAGACGGAGCCGTAGGTGTCTACGCCCCATATTTTCACGTCGGCGTTCTGCTCCTTGAGGTATTTTCCGGTTCCAGAGATCGTTCCGCCCGTACCAACACCAACGATCATGTGGGTGATTTGGCCGTCGGTTTGCTTCCAGATTTCGGGGCCGGTGCTTTCGTAGTGGGCCTTGCGGTTGCTCAGGTTGTCGTACTGGTTGAACCAGAAGCTGTTGGGGATTTCCTTGCTTAGGCGCTCAGCGACAGAGTAGTAGCTGCGCGGGTCTTCGGGCGTAACGTTGGTTGGGCACACGATCACTTCCGCGCCCATAGCGCGGAGGATGTCGAACTTCTCCTTGCTCTGCTTGTCAGACGTTGTAAAAATGCAACGGTAGCCCTTCACGCAGCCAGCCAAAGCCAAGCCCATGCCGGTATTTCCGGAGGTACACTCAATGATGGTTCCGCCGGGTTTAAGGCGACCATCGGCTTCGGCGTCTTCTACCATCTTCAGGCCCATGCGGTCTTTGATGGAATGGCCGGGGTTGAAGGTTTCTACCTTCATGAGTACGCGGCAAGGCAACTCACTGACTACTTTATTGAGCTGAACCATGGGCGTGTTGCCGATGGTTTCGAGGATGTTGTTCTTTACGTCCATTTGGTTGATTGATTAGGGTCGGGCAAAATTAGTCTTAAAAGCTGGAAGTTGGCTTAATGATGCCGATTCAAAGACTATCTCCGTTTAATCTCCTCTCGAATCATCTTCAACTCCCGCCCCATCTCTCCGGTAACGGAAGCGTTTTCTTGGGCGCGGCGAACGAGATAAGGCAGCACCTCCGCCACTGGGCCATAAACGAGGTATTTGGAGGCGTTGTAGCCGTCGGCGGCGAGGTTGAAGGTCAGGTTACCAGACATGCCTAGTAGCTGGGCGCAACGGATGTTGGGGTGGTTGCGCGGGATGTCGTTGTCGCGCAGCAGCTCGGTCATCAGGCGGACGGAGGCTTCGTTGTGGGTGCCTACGCAGGTGGAGATTTCGCTGATGTGCTGGATGCAGTAGCGCAGGGCGTCGTTGTAATCTCGGTGAGTGGCTTCTAGACTGGGCTGGATGGGGGTTGGGTAGCCCATTTCTTGGGCGCGGGCGTTTTCCTTGACCATATAAGCACCGCGTACGAGCTTGGTGCCAAGTTTGTAGCCTTCTTTGCGGGCTTTTTCGTGGCTCGCCATCAAGAACTCCAGTCGATCATGACGGTAGAGTTGGAAGGTGTTGTGAACGATGATTTTCTCGCGGTTGTAGCGGGCCATCATGCGGTCGGCGAGCCGATCTATGGTGTTTTGCATCCAGCTTTCTTCGCCGTCGATGTACACGTGTACATTGCGTTTTTCGGCCTGGGCACAGATGGCGTCGAGGCGTTTTACGGTGGCTTGTAGTTGGGCGATGGTTTCGTCGTCTAGGTCCTGCGGGTTGTCGTTGAGGTGAACGAGCAGTTCATCGGGCGCTAGGGCGGTTACCTTCACTACAACGGCGTTGGCGGCGGGTGCTTCGGCGCTGAAGTCGGTACCACGCAGGGTTTCCTTCATGAAGTTGTTGTAGTCTTCGTCGGTGCTTTTTGCCTCCGCGCCGTAGTCGAGGATGCTGGTTACGTTTTGCTCGTAGAGTTTGTTGATGGTTGGTAGGGCATCGACCAAGCTGGTGCCGCCAACGAACTGGCGGTAGACGGTGTTTTTCACACTCCAAGCGGCGCCAGGGAGGCCCATTTTTACGGCTGGCACGCCTACGGCGGACATGATGTTGGTTAGCCAAGTTTTGCCCATCAGGCTAAACATTCGCCCGCTGTGTTTCAGGTCGGCATCGGAGAGGTGAGCGAAGGTTTTCTCGGTGTCACTGAAGTCGGGCAACGGCCGTTTACGCTGGTCTTCGGCGTAGCCTTTCACGATCTCTTCGGCGAGGGAAAATTGCTTGATGGGGCCTCCTGATTTTTTCATGGTCTGCTGGTTCGGGCGGGTAATATCGGGCTAACGATTGGTTGGTTCGTTAGGTTGTTGAAAATTTTGATTTCTGGGTTTGGATTTGGGCGCGGGCGCAGGTGCAAGGGGGGGAGTACGGTAGTAGTGTTGTTGTAATGTAGTCGCTACCGCACTAGGGAAGCGTTACATTGCTACCGCACTGGATAGCTTGAACACATAAGACACACAAAAACAAAAAACACATAGATGTTGGAGCAGTTGGCACAAAAAACACACAGAAACAAAAAGCACATAGACGTTGGAGCTAGGCAGCCAAAAACGTCCGCCGAATCCAGTCCCGCTCCATCAGCCCGAAGGCGACAAGTAAGGCTACGAATATTGCTCCCCTAACCAGCATTGCATCCTGCGCAACGTCGCCCAAGTAAACCGCCACGCTCGCCAACACGGCGTAAAGCACGATCCGCCCCCAAGGATAATCAACCGGAAAGAACCGGCGAGACACCAACCAAGCAAGGAAACACATGACAACAAAGCAAGCCAACATAGACCAAGCCATGGCCATAATGCCATAATCTGGGATGAAAAGCACCCCTCCGGCAATAACGATGGCGCTACCAACGGCCGCCATCGCGCCACCATAAATGGTCTTGTCGGTTAGTTTGTACGCAACGCTAAGGTTGGAGTACAGCCCAAAGAAAAAGTTGGCGGCCAGCAACAGCGGCAACACGTAAAGCCCCGCCCGCTCCTCGGCATCAATGAAGCGCTCCAGCCAAGGCAAAAACAGCAAAATGCCCGCCGAAGCTAAGGTTGCAATAATGGAATAAGCCCGCGCAGCATCCGCATAAATCTTACGGTCAGCGGTCTTTACATCGTTCCCTGCCTGCCGAAAAAAGAAAGGCTCCGCGGCGTAGTTATAAGCCGTAATGAAGAGGTTCAGAAAAACCGCCAGCTTTGTAGCGGCATTGAAATAGCCCGAAAACCGAAGGTTGTCAGTTACCGTTCCTCCATGCCAAAACTTGATCAGTTCGGGCGCAATCAAAAAATTTATGATGCCCGCCACCCCAACTACCGTAAGCGGCAAACTATACGCAAGCATTGTACGAAGACTCGGCGTAGCACCAGTCTGTTTGCCATAACGCCGAAAACCATCTACCAGCAAAAAAACGTACCGAAAGGCCGACGCCAATGCAATACACAAAAGGTAATACCCTACTTGGTAGTTCTCATCGTAAGTGAAGCCCCAATGCTCCGTCACGTAAGCTGCGTTCCAACGCCAGACGTACAGCAGCAGAAAGATCAGTAGGATGTTGACGAGCACATTGCCCAAATTGACGAACACAAAGAACCAAGCCCGTTGCTCTAGCCGCAAGCGCGCCAGCGGCACCGCACTAAGGGCATCAAACGCAACAGTAAAGATGACCAACTGAACATAGACAAGCCTGTCGGGATATTTCAGCCAATCCGCCAGTTGCGGCGCAAAGAGCAGCATTAACCCCAATACCGATACCACCGAGACCAGTACCACCCGCTGGGCCTTACGAAATACCGCCGCTGTGCTGTAAGCATCCCGGCTGGCGTAGCGAAAAACCACCGTATCCATCCTGAATACCAAGACCGCAATCAGTAGTGCGGTGTAAAACATCAGCCCACCCACTATGCCGTATTCTTCGGCAGGCATCAAACGGGTAATGAAATAGGTGACCAAGACGAAGTTGAGCATCCGGCCTAGAATGTTGCTAAAGCCGTAAACGATCGTCTCCCCACCAAGTTTTTTCAATGACATAGCGGCAAAGATAAATGGTGGGCATGCAGCCAGCGAACCTAATTACTATTTGCAAGAGAGGAAGGCTTATTTGAAGGGGAGATGGTATTATTCGGGAAAGACCGGGGTGTTTAGTGCAAAGCCTCTCGTTCAAACAAGCAACACACGTCTACCACCACCGCCCTTTCGTCGAAAACCGAAGGGTATACACCCATTGAACCGGCCAACCGCCCTACCTTCGGCCACATGGATTTAATGGAAAATTTCCGCGTAGCCTGGCGCAGCGTTATGGCTAACCTGCTCAGAGCATTGCTAACCACGATGATTATTGCCGTAGGCATCATGGCCTTGGTCGGTATCCTGACGGCTATTGATGCGGCGATCTACTCTTTGTCGTCTAACCTCTCTAGCCTAGGAGCCAACACCATCGAGATTGATCGCGTAAGCACCAACCTGCGGGGCGGTGGCGGCCGCCGAGGGCCGCGCAAACAGTCTGACCCCTTCACCTACGACCAAGCAACGGAGTTTGCCGAACGCTACAACTACCCCGCCGAAGTAAGTGTGAGCTTCCGCGCCTCCGGCGCAACGGTCGTCAAATACGAATCTCGCGAAACGAACCCCAACGCGGCCATCTACGCCATGAGCACCAACTACCTCGATGCGAAGGGCTTCGAAATATCCCAGGGCCGAAACTTCAGCTATACCGAAGTCGCAGAAGGAGGTAACATTTGCATCATCGGCTCCGCCCTGGTAGAAGAACTCTTTGACGACGAGCCCGCCAACGCCATCGGCAAAGAAATAACCGCTGGTTCCTTACGCCTTCGTATAGTCGGGACCCTAAAAAGCAAAGGCTCCAGCATGGCAGGCAACCAAGACAAGCGCGTCCTGATTCCGCTCCAAACCGGCAAACGATTCTATGGCAGCAGCCGAACAAGCTACGCCATCCTGATCGCGATCCCCGACCCCACCGGAGTAGACGCGGCCATGGCCGAAGCGACCGTCACGATGCGCAACGTCCGGCGCCTCCGAGCAGGCGAAGAAAATGATTTTGAGGTAGTTAACAGCTCCGACCTCGTCTCCATCATCAAAGACAACACCGTTACGCTGCGTGCCGCAGCGGTCGCCATCGGCCTAATGACCCTGCTCGGTGCCGCCATCGGGCTGATGAACATCATGCTCGTAACCGTAACGGAACGCACCAAGGAGATCGGCGTTCGGAAGGCCCTCGGCGCAACGCGCCGCAACGTCCTCTTGCAGTTCCTCATCGAGGCCATCGTGATCTGCCAACTAGGCGGCATCCTCGGCATTATTGGAGGGGTTGCCATCGGCAACTTGGTCGCGTTAGCTACCGGCGGAGGTTTCATCGTGCCCTGGCTCTGGATCGGCTTAGCCCTAGTGGTTTGTACCGTCGTGGGGCTGCTTTCTGGGCTTTACCCCGCTATGCGCGCTGCTGCGCTGGACCCGATTGAGTCGCTTAGGTATGAGTAACTATAGCTGGTTTTCCTCATCTGGGAACACCACCTTAGGCTCAAAAGCCAAGGCTTCCTCGGTAGTCATGTAGCCGTAGGCGATGATGATGACCAAGTCTCCCGGTTGGCAGCGGCGCGCAGCGGCGCCGTTGAGGCAAATGATGCCCGAGCCTTCTTCCCCACGGATGGTGTAGGTCTCGATGCGTTCACCGTTGTTGTTGTTTACAATCTGGACCTTTTCACCTTCAATAATTCCGGCCGCATCCAGCAACTTACCGTCGATGGTGATGGAGCCGACATAATTGAGGTTAGCCTCTGTAATTTTTACGCGGTGGATCTTTCCTTTGAAACGTTGAATGAGCATGATTACGTTGAATTGGGGCGATAAATAGTTGTACTGACAACCTTTAGACGGTCGTAAGTCGCGAAAGGAACGTTACAGAGGCGTTAAGTGTTGGGTT
>CALEDI010000282.1 GCA_937949535.1 uncultured Lewinella sp.
CGGCAACTGGTCGGTAGACAACTACGGCCCCGTAACCATCCCCGCCAAGGGCATGACGATCAAGCTAGACGACGCTACCCACCGCCTCTACTGGCGCGCCATCCGGGTCTACGACGAAAACCCGAGCTACGAAGCCCGGGGAGGAAAGTACTTCCTAGACGGCAAAGAGATCACGGAGTACACCTTCAAGCAAGACTACTACTGGATGATGGGCGACAACCGCCACAACTCCGAAGACAGCCGCATCTGGGGCTTTGTCCCGGAAGACCACGTACTCGGCAAACCGCTCTTCGTTTGGTTCTCCATCAAGGAAGGCAGCATCGGCAACGGGGTCAACTGGCACCGCATTGGCCGGTCTGGCTCTAAGCAGGGAGGCAAGTAAAATTGGTTGAGTTCATTTATCCCGGTTCCTTAGCCTAAACCACGCCCAAAACCCCAGCCAAAGGCACGCCCAACCAAGCTGGCCGAGCGTTCAGCTCGTAGGCTACCTCGTAGACGGCCTTTTCGAGAACGAAGAGGTCCAGTAGGCTTTTGCGGTCTTCATCGGAGGCAGGCAGGAAGCTTGCGTTGCCGCAAGCCTCGAAGTAGGCATCGAGGTAAACCTGGGAGACGGTTTTGTACCATTCGTCTGCTCTGCCGGAGAGCTTTTCTTGGTCGTAGCCGGCGTAGGTTTCTTCGTTGAGGAGCAACTGGGCGCTGGCGGCGTAGTGAAAAGAACGGACCATGCCGGCAACGTCTTTCAGCGCGGGCCGCCTGCGGCGGCGCTCCGGAATGCTGAGTAGGGGCTCGCCCTCGAAGTCGATGATGACGAAGTCTTCGGCCGTAACGAGTACTTGGCCGAGGTGGTAGTCTGCGTGGATACGGATGAGGTCGAGTTCCATTTCCAACTCTGCAAGGCGCGTGATGCTTTTGTTTAGGGAGGGTTCTAGGTCTAAGACTTGCTCGGCGATGGCCTTCATTTCGGGCGGGAGGTCTGCTGCTTTGTTGCGCAGTTCGGCTACTTGGCGGGTTAGGAGTTTTTGGGCTGCGGCAATGATTTCGGTTCGGTACGCTGGGGTGAAGGGAGCGGGCTTTAGCATGTCGCCTGTTCCTTGGGCTAGGGCTTGGTGCATTTCTGCGGTCCGCTGGCCGAGGAGGCGAACGCGGGCGAGGGTTTCTTCGTCTACCTCTCCGTCTCCGATGAAGTAACGGGCGGTGAGTTCTTGGAAATACTCCCAAGCATCGCCGTTGTTTTCGACCTTTCCGCTGAGCATACCGAGGTTGAGGTAGTTGGCGTCGGTCATTTTCCCGATGCCTAAGCTGCCGCCGTAGGGTGGGCAGTTGGCGAACGCTGTTTTTTCGGAGAGGTAGCGCACCAGTTCTAGGTCGGGGTTCAGGCCGGGGTCTAGCTTGCGGAAGAGTTTGAAGAAGTACTTATCTCCGAAGATGATGGCGGTATTGCTGGTGTCTATGCTGGGCACGATGCTGTCCATCGTATTGGGGGCGTACCGAAGGGATTTGCCGCACTCGCAGTTGATGCCGTCGTTGGTGTCCACGCCGTTGCGCACCATTTCGTAGAGGGCTCTGCGAAAGGCAGGGAGGGGAACTGCATCGACGATGAAGATGCTACCGGGAACCTTCAGTAAAATCATCTTCGGGGTGCATTTGAGGTATTTCCGTTGGTCTGGCACCCTTTCAAGCTGGGCTAGGGGCATTTGGTAGAACTCCTCACTTTTGTCGGCAAAGACCACCCGAATCACGACCAGCGCAGTGTCTGCGGTAACGATGTGTGCGTCTTGAATAGCGCACCTAGCGATCTCCTTGCCTTTGCTTGTAAACCACCGCTGCTCGGCCAAATATGCGGGCAGCCGCCGGAGTATAGCGCGGGTAAAGCGCGGGTCTTTGAAACGATCGTCTAAGGTTGTTGGAGCTTGCATGTGTTTGGTTTGTTGGTGAGCAGGCGATGCGTTTAGCGCAGGTAGCTGGCTCCGTTTATGTCCAGAATAGCTCCGGTAGTGAAGCGTGCCTCTGGGCTGGCGAGGTAGAGGATGGCGCGGGCTACTTCGTCTACGGTGGCTACTCGGTTGAGGGGGCTTTGGGCCTTGACGGCCTCGCCAGCCTCGCCCTGCAGATGGGGGCGGGCCATGGCGGTTTCGATGAAACCGGGCGCAACGGCGTGGACGGTGATGTTGTCTTTGCCTACCGCTTGGGCGAGGGATTGGGACAGGGAGTGAAGCCCCGCTTTCGCGGCGCCATAACCTACCTGACCGGCTTCGCCCCGGAAAGCGCCCCGGCTACCGACGTTTACGATCACGCCGCCGCCTTGTTTGCGCATTAGTTGGACGGCGGCGAAGGCCGCCGCAGCGGGGCCAACGAGGTTGGTATGGATGGTCTCCTGAAAAGTCTCCAGCCATTGCTCGAAGCCCATGCTGCCGTCTACGGGGTGGGAACGGAAAATACCTGCGTTGTTGACGAGGATGTCTAACCGACCAAGTTTCGTCGCTGCGCTGTCTACCAATCGCTTGGCTTCCTTGGGGTTGGAGAGATCGGCCTGTAAGAGCGTATGCCCTGCTCCGGGGAGCGACGCTAAAACCTCCTTTGCACCTGCGCCATCGCCCTTATAATGTACACACACGCGCGCACCCGCTTCGGCCAAAACCCGAGCCGTAGCCGCCCCAACGCCCTTGCTACTGCCTGTTACTAGGGCCGTCTTTTTTGTAAAGTCAACTGTTACCATTTTGCAAATGTAACCGTCTGGCGTATACTTTTCGCTCCCTTCAAGCGTATATACAGGGCATTCGGTGAATAACAGATGGTAAGCTTACCATTTCTTGCGTTTCTACAGTTCGGTTGTAGTAGGCAGGGTTCAGCGTTCAGCTGCCGCTTTTACTTTTGAACACTGATTGCTAAACGCTAAAACTAAACGCTGATTTAAGTATCCCCATGAAATTAGTACTCTCTTTTTTTCTCAGCGCACTGTGTTCCATGACGCTCGTTGCCCAAGCAGGCCCACTCAGTGAGGCCAACGCTGCAAAGCTGCAAAAAGCGCAGTCTGAACTCCTAAGTTTGTCTTACACGATGCATACCGACAGCTCAGAGGAAGCACGCTTCTACGCCTGCAAACTGCTGATCAAAGACCTCGTCGGAGCCCTGAAAACCCCCAACAGCTTTCACTTCGATTTCTCCGACCTGAAGGGCGTAAAAGTGATCATGGCGCCAGACAGCAGCTTCCGGTTTTTTACCTGGGAACTGCACGTAAACCGAGAAGAATACCGCCATTACGGCGCCATCCAGTACAATACCGGCGAGTTGAAACTGCTCCCATTGATTGACCGAGGAGACCAACTGCGCCAAAACCCCGAAACCGCCGTAACGACCAACACCAACTGGCTCGGCTACGTCATTTACGACATTGTGCGCGGAGGGACCTACGAAGGCAAGTCCTATTATTTCCTATTCGGCTACGACCGCCACGCTGCGCTCAGTCGCCAAAAAATCCTCGACGTTTTCTATTTCGATGGAGCCGGAATGCCCGTTTTCGGCTTGCCCGTTTTTGCGGTCTATACCCCCGAGGGGCACTTGCTCGAAGACCATACCCGCCTCGTACTCACCTACAGCGCCGAAGCCAATGTTGCGATGCGCTTTGAAGCCGAAACGAGCCGCATCGTCTACGAAAACCTGATCATCGCCCAAGCCCCAGATGGCGGCCCCATCAGCCTACCAGATGGCAGCTACCACGCACTAGAGTACGGAACCGATGGCCGCTGGCACGAAGTCTCGAAAGTCTTCGACCATAAGTACGAAAAAGCTCCGGTTGAACGGGTACGGCCCGCAGCGGAGAGGGATATTATGGGAAGGACTAAGGGACAGTAATGTAGTCGCTACTGTATTAGGCAGGTGTTACATCGCTACCGCATTAGATAGCTTTAACACATAAGGCACATAGAAACAAAAATCACAAAAAGCGAGCCCGCACGAGCGAAGCGAGCATCCTCTCCTGCCAAATGTGGTAGCGACTACATTACTACATTACTATCCTTTCGTTGCGACGGGAAAAGCAATCACCAAATCGTCCCACATCATCTGGATGTCGTTGCCATCTACGGCGAAGTCCATGCGTTCGGCTCTTTCGGCTGCGGGGGCGGATTCGGCTTTTACGCGGGCGGCGTCTTCAGATTCTTGGTAATCGTACGCACCCCACTGGTCGGCTACTTTGTTGAAGATGATGGTCCATTCGTCCTTGCTGCTGGGCAGGCTGAACAGGGCGTAGGTTCCGGCGGTGAGTTCGGTGTTGCTTTTGCCCACCATCACGTCGCGTTGGAAGGTGATGCGGGTCGCTTCGTTGGCGCCGGTGCGCCAGACTTTGTTGTAGGGGATCAGGTCTCCGAAGATGACGCGATCATTGACGGCGGGGCTGCCGTAGTTGATCACTACGGGGACTTCGTCAATCTTACCGATCAGCTCCTTGCGAGGGCTTTTGATGGTGCCGTCTACGATTTTCAACTCATAGCCTTCAGTAACCACTTCAGTAGTTTCAGTGGGCTCATCGATTTGAGGGATGGCGGTTTGGGGAGTGTCAACTACTGCTGCCTCGGCGGCGTCGGTGGCGGTAGAGGTCTCGTTGCAGCCAGCGAAAAGTAGGAGGGCTGCGGCAAAAAGCATGGCGTTTTTCAACATATCTAGGTTGCTTGGTTTAATGGTGGAACAATTTTACGGCTAAAAGGTCGATTGTTGTAGCCTAATTTTTACCCATTTGTGTCTTTTTTGAGTTCGATGCCCGAAAACTTGATGGTTTCTACTTTCTGTGGGAGCAGGTTGCAGGTTGCAAGTTGCAGGTTGCCGCCTGAACCCTGATGGCTAATTCTGAACAGAGGGCGACGGCGCGCAGGTGCAAAGGATGTTTTAGGCCGTATTCTCACTACGGAATTGTAACCTCACCCTCGGCTGTCGACCAAACTCGCCAGTCGAATCCTTTTTTGTCGCTGCTTTGAAGGAAGAATTTGGTTATTAGAACCAGTATTTGTCTTTTGATGAAATCGGCGCTAATTCTACAACAAAAAAGTTCGGCTGTCGAGTTTGGAGACCATAGAATGCTGATTTGATGTAAACTTATGTAGAATTGGTAGCCCTTCGGGAGATTTAGGGGGATTATCCCCGGCCCTCCTTCTTTGAGACGGGGCCGGAGACGAAGTTAGTGAAAACGACGGTGTTCCCAACACCAATACAACCACACCTCCAAAACCGGACTCGTTAAAATTAAGCACCAAGATATAGCGCAGCAAGTTCCCTCGTTTCACCTTTAAATCTACTAACTATGAAGTTCCTTTATTTCCTACTCCTTACCGTATTGCTCAGCTCTTGCGTCACTACTACGCAGTACGTTGAGCTAGCGGCAAACGATGAAGTTGCCGAAAACGAAGCCCGGGTCGTCATCCTCCGCAAGAGCCCCCTCGGCACGGCCATCAAGGCCAATGTCTTCCAAGACGGAACGCTGGTCGGCAAAACCGGACCGCGAGGCTACCTCGCTTGGTCTGCCCCCGCAAACGGCCAACCAGTCGAGATCATCAGCAAAACCGAAAACCGCGAACGCCTCACCATTCCCTTCCTACCAGGCCAAACATACTACATCCGCCAACGGGTTGCTTTCGGATGGCTCATCGGCCGCTTCAAACTCAGGATGGTAAGCCCCGAAGAAGGCAAAGCGCTGATGGCGAAACTGAAAACACCCGTAGTTGTGCTGCCTACTGAAGTTACTGCGGATGTTGCCTCGAAGCGGTAACACCCACTAATCGCTTTGTGTCTTTTGTTCTTTTGTGCTTTATGTGGTAAAGCTCCAACGCTTGCGCTTAGGGCAGGCGGCCGGCCTGAAGGCCGGGCAACCAACACGGTCAGTCCAACACCTGCAACTTCGCGAAGCGAAGCATGATCCGCTTCTCCGGCTGCGCGAGGCCGCTGAAGTGGATCGTCGCGATGCGGTTGTCTGCCCCACCGTCGATCTTCGTGATGCGCCCTTCACCGAATTTGAGGTGCATCACCAACTGCCCAACCTCAATCTCCGATGGCGCATTGGGCCTGAACTTCGATGGGTCCATCTTCGGCCGCGTAAACTTCGCCGTGCCGCGCTTCCGCACCGGAACAATGCCCGAAACCCGCGCCCGCTGCCGCTCCAAAGGGTCGTACTCCGACTTCTCCGAGCGGCGGCTGTAACTCGTGTTTTCTACCGACTCGGCCGGGATCTCCGTCAGGAAAATACTCGGCTCGTTCATCTTCATCTTGCCGTAGCGGTAGCGCGTATTGGCGTAGCTGAGCGTCAGGAACTGCTCGGCGCGGGTGATGGCGACGTAGAAAAGGCGGCGCTCTTCGTCCATGCCTTCCATGCTGTCCATGCTCATGAAGCTCGGGAAAAGCTCTTTCTCCAACCCAACCACGAAGACCGATTTGAACTCCAAACCCTTCGCTGCGTGGACCGACATCAGCGTAACCACATCGGTGTTGTTCTTCTCTTCGTTGCTGTCGAAATCCGTCAGCAGAGCGATGTTTTGCAGGTAGGTCGCGAGGGTTTTGTCTGGCAGCGTATCGGTATCAATCAGGGTATCTTCTTCTACGAACGACTTGATGCCGTCTAGCAAAGCCTGCAGGTTTTCTAGCCGCGCCATGCCTTCAATAGACTGGTCTTTACGGAGGTTGTCCAGCAAACCAGATTTGCGGGCAACGGTTTCGGCCAGTTCGTAGGCGTTGGCGGTGTCTGCCTTGGCGCGGGCCTTCGTGATCAACTCGATGAAGCCATCGGCGGCGTGGCGCGTCCGGTTGGGGAGCGCAACGTGTTTGAGTGCCTCAAACTGGGTGATGCCTTTCTGGGCCGCTAGGCTAGCGACCTTCGCCAGGCTCGTATTGCCAATACCGCGCTTGGGGTTGTTGATGCTGCGGCGGAAGGCCTCTTCGTCTTGCGGGTTCACCACCAAGCGGAGGTAAGCAACCATGTCTTTCACCTCCTTGCGCTGGTAGAAACTCAGACCGCCGTACACCCGGTACGCGATATTGAACTTGCGCAGGTATTCCTCGAAGATGCGCGACTGGGCGTTGGTCCGGTACAAAATAGCGATCTCCTCATTCTTGAGGTGGTAACGGCTTTTTTGCTCTACGATGGTATCGGCTACGCGGCGGCCTTCGCCGGTATCGTCCATCTCGCGGATGATCTTGATCTTCTGGCCCTCGCCTTTATGGCTCCAGATGTTCTTCTGGATCTGCCGGCGGTTGTGGCTAATAACGGCGTTGGCGGCCTCAACGATGTGTTCGGTGCTGCGGTAATTCTGTTCCAGTTTGAAGGTCTGGATGCCGTGGTCGGCGAAGTCCCGCTCAAAATCGAGGATGTTCTGGATCGTCGCGCCCCGGAAGGCGTAGATCGATTGCGCATCATCGCCCACCACGCAGATGTTGCGGGGGCTTTGCGGGTACATCACCAGCTTCTTCACGATGGCGTACTGCAGCGTATTCGTATCCTGAAACTCGTCTACGAGGACGTACTTAAACTTCTGGCGGTACTTATTGGCTACCTCGGGGTGGTTCTGCAACAGCTCGAATAGGCGGAAGAGCAGGTCGTCGAAATCCATCGCGCCCGCCTTCTTGCAGCGGGCGACGTAGGCGGTGTAGATCTTGTGGACGAGCGGCATTTTTGCCCGCTTGTCTTGGGTCAGCAGCTCCGCGTTGTTCATGTAGAGCTTCGGCGTCACTAGGCTGGATTTCGCGCTGGAAATCCGGTTCTTGATGGCGTTTGCTTGGTAAACGGCCTTGTCGAGGTTCAGCTCCTTGATGATCGAGTTGATGAGGCTTTTCGTATCGTCGGTGTCGTAGATCGTGAAGTTACTGGGGTAACCGATGTGCTTGGCTTCTACGCGCAAAATGCGCGCGAAGAGACTGTGGAAGGTGCCGGCCCATATGTCGGAGGCCTTATTACCCACCACCTTCGCAATCCGCTCCTTCATCTCGCGGGCCGATTTATTGGTGAAGGTGAGGGCCAGTATTTCCCACGGCGCAATCCCTTTCTCGATCAGGTGCGCGATGCGGTAAGTCAGCACCCGCGTTTTGCCAGAGCCGGGGCCGGCGATGACCAGTACGGGGCCTTCCGTTGCGGTAGCGGCCTGGCGCTGCACATCATTGAGTTCATCGAGAAAGTGGGGCGGCCGCTGAGGTACGGAATCGGACATTGGTGCTGTTTTCTTAGGCGGCGAATATACGATGATCGGGCGGGGCGAGCCAAAGAAAATGATGGGAAATGTTTAGGATTTTAAATTGTGCTAATTATTTGTGTTTTTGAGGGCGCGGACGCAGGTGCTGGGGGAGGTTTTGAGGGGCGTTATGACCTTGAGGGCCGTTACGTACGTGCTTGGAGCCGGATGAAATTAGGAACAATGGGGTTGATCTGTCCATACGCCCTCAGGCCCTTTGTCCCTATTCGCTGCTGCGCAGCGCGGGGCAAGGTACGTTACGGGGTTAGCTGTCTAATCTGCCTATGTTAGGCCGTTACGAGTTTTTATCCTGAAAACGCGAAGCGTTTCCCTTTAAAAAGCCCCTCTCCGCTGAGCCGGAGGCGAGGCTTGTTGGAGATGGGGTGGGGTGAGGTAGCTGCGGAGCACTCTGGAGTCATTAACAAAAAAAAGCCTGATCTCTGGGCCATTTGAGCGAAACGGGGTACTTTTAGCTTGCGCCTAGAAGGTAAATCCCAAAGGCCCACTTTCGTTTTGCCCTATGGGCTACTGGCGCTGGTGCCGAAGCGTGAGGCTTCGTTCAA
>CALEDI010000283.1 GCA_937949535.1 uncultured Lewinella sp.
CTCTACGAGCAGGGCAACCTTCGGTTGCTTGACGGGGAAGTTGCGGGTACTGGCGAGGTCCATGCCTTCTTTCATCCGGCCGGTAGCGAGGCGGTGTACATCAAGGCTGGCAGCTTGGGCGAGCTTCTGCATATCGGCGTCCATATCGGTCTTAGCGGGGTTGCGGCCAGCGAGGATGATTAGGCTTCCGGCGGGAAAGGCCGTGCCGTCGTCGGCTACGAAGGGCTGGTGCGCTGCGCGCACCCGGTAGTTCATCTTCCAGAGTTTGGCGAGGGCCTTGGGGGCGGTCCGTTGGTTCCAGCGGATGACGTAGGCGTAGGCTGGGGCGCTCGCGTTGCCGAGCGGCACTACCTTCCCCTGCTTGTCGGCCCAGACTACTTTTTCGGTGTCTACGCTCAAGGGTGAGGTGACGCTGTAGGCTTCTAGGTTGTAGGCCAGCGGGGCCGACCAAGTCGACATATCGTACATCACGCTGTCCTCGATCTGGAGGTCTTTGTTCAGGATGGAGTTGACGAAGAGGTGGCGCGGTTGCTCCGTGCCTACAATCAGGCTTCCGGCGGGGAAGGTGCGGTTGGCCTGCTTCCCGTCGCGGAAGCTGGTAGCGGCAGACGCCACTTTCTCGGTCGTTTGGAGTACTTCGACGCCGTTGAGGAGGAGCATTTTTAGTACGTCGTCGAAGAATTCCGAGCCGTCGTTTTCTATCACGTAGGCGTTCACGTCTGATTTAGAGTTGAGCGGGTTCCATGCTTCGAGGCTGTAGTCGATCAATTCGCGGCGGTTGCGGGCGGCGGCCTTCACTTGGGCGATGCTGGTGGTGTAGTGGTCGTAGACGCGCTGGCGGAGGGTGAGAACGTAGCCGTCTTCGGTTTCGATGGCGCGGTGGCCACCGATGCCGCCTTGTTCGGTCAGCATCCCGATGGCCCCCATCACGGAGGGGTAGCTGGAGCCGTAGCTCGGGTAGTAAAAATCGAACCGGTCTCTGGTGAAGTAACTGAGGCCTTTCTTGTCGAACTCAGCGATGTTGGCGCGGCCGAAGGTATCGGCCCATACTTCGTAGTCGTCTGGGAGGAGGAGGTTGCGCGGCGTGGTGCCGGGCACGGTGAAGTAGTTGGCGTTGTAGCCCTGCTCGTGGTAGTCGGTGTGTACCTGCGGCATCCATTCTTGGTAGGCGGTGGTGTGGCCTCGGCTTTCGGGGTGTACGCCCCATACCCAGTCTCGGTTGAGGTCGAACCAGTAGTGGTTGGTACGGCCGTTGGGCCAGGGGGCGTAGTGTTCTAGGTCGCGTGGTTCTTGGCCGCCGGTGTGGCGGGCAACGGAGTTGGCCCAGTAAACGTAGCGGTCTCGGCCGTCGGGGTTGATGCAGACAAATAGGAGGTTGACTGTTTTTTGGAGGGCATCCAGCATTACGGGGTCGGTGGTGGTAGCGAGTTCCCAGGCGACTTGCATGGCGGCTTCGGTGCTGCTCGCTTCGTTGCCGTGGATGTTGTAGCTGTAGCTATTGATGACGGGGTGGCGGTCTAGGTTAACGACTTCTTTGTCCTTTCCTTGCACCTGCGTGCGCGCCACTAAAGTCTGTTGATTGGCCTTTATTTCATCAATCCGCGCCATGTTTTCGCGTGCGCTGACGGTGAGCATCAGCAGTGGCCGCGCCTCGTAGGTAGCGCCGTATTGCTGGATGTTGATGCGGTCGCTAGCGGCGGCCAGCATCCGGAAATACTCCACTGATCGGGCGTATTCCGTGAAGCGTTCGCCCAGTTTGTAGCCCAGAAAATCAGCTGGAGAGGGCAGTTCGGCCTTCGTTCCCGTTTCCAGCGGCAAACGGTCGTAGATGTCGGTCTGGGCAGATACAAATACCGAAATAAGGAAAAACTGGAGGAGTAATAATGCGCGCATCATGTTTGCTTGTTTTGCGCAATTTAGTGTTTTTCGTTGTTATTGTTTTCTGGGCGCGGACGCGGGTGCAGGGGGAGTTATCGAGTTGTGCTCGGCCTTACGTGCGCCGCTTTACATCTCGGAGGTAGGGTGATAGGGATGTTTGACGAACTTCTCCAAACTCGACAGGCGAACTTTTTTGTTGCAGATTTAGCGTTGATCTTATCAAGAGACAAATACTGATTCTGACAACCAAATTCTTCCTTCAAAGCAATAACAAAAAAGAATGTGCTTCGCAGTACTTCGTGCTCGACTGGCGAGTTTGGTGGCTACTTTTACCAACATTCTTACAGCCCTACATCCTACCTAAAAACCGTAAGCAAAAGCCCAAGCAAAATCAAGGCCAGCAAAAGCCAAACTCCGCCAAGCGCGATGCCCGCAATAGCAAAACCTTTCCCCGTTCGGTAGCCTTCCTCGCGCTTAACCCTGCCCAAGCCAATAATGCCCAGCACAAGCGCAGCGATGGCGGGGAAAATGGCAAACGCAGTAAAAGGCGTGAGTATAAAAGCAAAGATGCCGAAGATCATAGACAGCAACGAGGGCACGTCGAGAACGGTTGCAGGGTCGTTTTTAGCCAGTTTCCGGGCCTGCTTCTTCGCTTTTTTCCGAACGATGCTCAGGGCGATGCGTTCCGAGAACTTGAGCTTCCGGCCCAGCTGGGCCTCAACGGCTTCGCGGCTCAGGTCTGCGGTGAGGGCGGTGGCTCCGGCGGTTGGCACCGCCGGGGCGGCCAGTGCGGCATCAAGCGGCGCAGCGATGAAGAGGAAAGAACAAAGGATGAATAGAAGGCGCATAGAATTGGATATAATGAAGCCTAAACATAGCGGAAATAGCACTTACGTTGTTAAGTTTTAAACCGGTCTGTTATCTTCATAGCAGAAAAACCCCATCCCCATGCGTCTTTTACCTCTACTGTTTGTACTGTTTTCTTTTTGCCTTCAGGGGCAAGCCTCTCTGTTCGATGTGCTGCACAGCAGCACGGACCCAGTTGTTTTTCGGATAACGACGGACTGGAGCAAGCTCGTCCGGAAAAAGAAAGACAAACGCTACCAACCCGCTACGGTAGACATCGTCTTGGGCGATTCTACCCTGACCTTTACGGGCAAGCTCCGCAGCCGAGGGAACGTGCGCTTGGAGGTCTGCCATAATCCCTCCTTGAAGCTAAAACTAAAAAAAGTCGACCTGCTGGCCGCTGGCTTTAGCGACCTCAATGAGTTCAAGTTTGTGTTGCAGTGCAACAACAACTCAATGGGTGAGAGCTACCTCAACCGAGAGAAAATGGTCTACGACCTCCACAAGGTCTTCAGCGACTACAGCCACCGAACGGTAGCCGCTAGCCTTGACCTAGGTAAAGACGCCCCAATTCAGGCGTTCATGGTAGAGCACGAAGAGCAAATGGCTGCCCGCTTTGAGGCCAAGGTGTTGGAGGTTAAGAAAATTAGCAGTCGGGGCCTCCAGCGCGCTGCGTACGTAAATATGTGCCTCTTCAACTACCTCATCCTTAATACCGATTGGCACGTCTTCAACCTCCACAACCTAAAGTTCATTAACCCAAATGAATCGTTGGACCTCATCCCCGTTCCGTATGATTTCGACTACTCCGGCTTCGTAGGCGCACACTACGCCATCCCGCGTGAGGAACTCAACATTGGGTCTGTCTACACCCCCAAGTGGTTGGGGAAGAACGTTACCCCAGCAGAAATTAAAGCCGGCGCTGCGCACTACCTAGCCCAACGGGAAGCCGCCGAAGAACTGGTAAAAAAACATTCCGGCCTAGACGATCGGGACCGAAAGCGCATCCTGAAACGAATGGAAACCTTTTACAAACTGTTGGAGAACGAGAAAAAGCTGTTGCGGTTGGTGGAGTAAAATGATGTTGCAGAAAGCCCCCCTTTAATACTACAACCACAAACCAAACCCCACCCCCAAAGCGTTCCCCTCCAAACAACCTTTATCGAATGAGATTTCTACTAATCCTAAGCTTGCTGACCCTAACCTCTACCCTACTCACCGCCCAGTTGGTAGGCGAAACCGAAAACGGGCTAGCCAGCTATTACAGCGACGAGTACCAAGGCGCGCTAACCGCCTACGGCGAGACGTACAATAAGACGGACCTCGTTGCCGCCCACCGCCTTTACCCCCACAACAGCATTGTTCGGGTGCGCAACATCGCCAACAACCGCTCCGTAACGGTACGCATCATCGACAAGGGCCCCTTCATCAAAGGGCGCATCATTGAGCTAAGCGAACGCGCAGCGGCCAACTTGGGCATGATTGATTTAGACAACGTACAGGTAGAGCTCACTCTTATTTCTACCCCAAACCAACCCGCCCTAAGTACCCGCAACGAAGACGAAAGAGAGGACCAAGAAATTGATGACATATTAGACGGCACCACCCCGTCTGACGCTCCGCCAGTAACCGCCCCGAGCCCCGAACCTCCAGCCCGAGAACAACCCAATAACGAGACTCCCCCAGCTCCTCAACCCTACACGGAACCTGCGCCCGCGCCCACACAACCCGCGCCTCAAACCCAAGGCCCCGCGCCCACCGTTCCGGTAGCCGAAGCCACCGCCACCGTAAAGGCCACCAAGGTGAGCGGCAGCGAAGTAATCCGCAAGGCCGGTTTCTCGCCCGGAACCTACAGAATTGAGCTTTCTAAGCCCTCCTCCGGAACTTTCGGCGTACAGGTTGGCAGCTTCAAAGACCTCGAAAGTGCGATGCTGAAAGTCACCGAACTGCAAGCCAAATGGTTCGACAACATCATGATCGAAAAGGTAAGTGTGGGACCCGGTTCTGTCTATAAAGTAATCTTGGGCCCGTCAGACAAAGCCAGCGGCTTTGAAACCCAGAAAAGCGCTACCCGCTTCGCCTCCGACCTAAAATCGCGGTATAAAATCCCTGGGTTTACCGTGGAGATTAAGTAAGGGTTCAGGATTCAGCGTTCAGGCCCCTGAGCGCTACTTCCTACTTCCCCTTCACTACCCCGTTTGCATAAACAAACTTCATCGACCCCATATCTGCTTTGACGACCTCAAAAGCCGTTGGCCCATCAGAGAAGCGGACTTCGGTTTCTTCGCCCTTACGCTGGAGGTTGGTGAAGCAGATCTCAAACATTTTGTAATTGTCGGGCATGGTAACGCCTTTGAGGCTGGGGTCGGTCCAGAGGGTAGAAACAACGCCTCGGTCTGCAAAGCGCTCACCGAAGTTGGTGGGGCCGTACCCCGGCAGCGTGACGCCTCGGATAGATTTGTACTCCAGCGCTGCGCTATCGAACCGCATGGTGTATTGCAACCCGATCAAGCTTTTGACGCCGGAGGCTTCTACGGGCAAACACACCATTTCTCCTTTTTTGGCTTCCGCATCGCCCATCCGCATGATCAACGACTCTGTTTTCTTTCCTGCGTCGTCGGTTTCCTGCCGTAGGGGCGTGCGAGGGTTTACTTTTCCAACTATGGCATCCCCTTTTTGTTGGGTGCTGGTGGTGCCGTTGTCGCAGGTCAACAAAGCCGCTAAGAGGCTGATTAACATCAGGTATTTCATCATTTTGGGAGGTACTTTTACGAGTTGCAAAGATAGTTGTGGGGCAAGCCAAAGTTAGTGTGTGGGGCAAACATCGGTGAATTATCCTACTTTTAGGCTTAGAAATACGCAAAACCTTGCCAACTTAGGGCTTACCGGGGCATTTTTAGTACAGTGTAATCTAAGTTTCATTGTCTTTTCTGCGGCGTCTTTTATCGGCTGGCTGCGTTGGTAAAATCCTCATTTAGCTACGGCTAAACTCCGGTTTTACCGCCTTGCCAGCCAGTAAAATCCACCAGCACAAAAGTCGACAAATTTAAATTACACTGTACTAGT
>CALEDI010000284.1 GCA_937949535.1 uncultured Lewinella sp.
CCCGGTGTTTCCCGGATCAGGAAGATGCCGAGCATCCGTTGCTCCTCCATCGTATAGTCGGCGTAGAGGAGGTAGCCGCCCTTAGCGCCGATGACGCCGTTGAGGCTTTGTTGGAGCACCTTCATCGTGTCTTCCGAGAACTGGATGAAGTTGTTCCGGTCTCGGCCTTCCATCAGCCAGCTTTCATAGTAGGCGGGGAAGAGGCTTTCGTCGGGTTCGGAGAGGAAGCCTTGCAGGAGATCGTTTTTCCGCTCAAAAATCTGGTCTAACCGACCAATCAACTCAATGGCCTGCTCGGAGATCGGCAGGGGTTCTTTGCTGAGCAGCAGCTCCGTTTCGGCGCTTTCGGGCTGCTTCTTTAGTTCGTGGACGATGAGGTTGTGAACGATGAGGTTATCCATAGCGGCGAAGATACGGAAGTCAGGTAGTTCGTGCGGCGGGGAGGGAGGCTAGGGCTAGCCCACTAGGGGATGAACTCGTTGTGTTCTGGTTTTGTCCAGTCTTCTAGGTTGATGCCATTTATACGGCTCATTTCTTTGGTGTTTCCCGAGACAAGGACCAGATCAAACCGAAGGGCGGTAGCAGCAATAAATACATCGTTAGATCCAACAGGAGTTCCTGCCTTTCTCAACCTTGCTCTTTCAATAGCATAAATGGTTAAGACTTCGGATATGGGAATAAGATTGAATTCTTCTGTTATTAGCGCTGCTTCACTAACGTGCTTTTCTTTTTGATTGCTGTAGTATGCACCATACAATAGTTCTGCGACTGAGATTTCGCTCACATAGCAGTTTTCTTGTCCAACTGCATCTATTTTCTCTAGGATTGCAAATTTTCGGCGAAAAAAATGAATCAACGTATCTGTATCGAGTAAGTAATTTGCCATTAAAGATCAAAGTTTGGAGGTTCCTTCTCTGGTCCACGATCTGCTCGGATCAATTCGTGGAGGTTTTCAGGCGTTGAATCTTCCCAAACACCCCACAAAGACTTCCATCCATCACTTGTCTTTGTATTCTTGTAAGCTGACAGCTCAATTACGTTAGATGATTCCTCCTCAGGTTCTACATCTATTATTGATTCAGTATCCAGTGGTTTTTTATTGCCACCTCCATAAGCTAGTGAAGGCTCTTTAGCAAAGGTTTCCTCACCCTCTACCAACCCACTAGAAATAGCGGCAATAACCCGCAAGCGGTCAGCCACACTTCGGGTTTTGAGTGCGGCAATATATTCTTCGATGGAGGTTTCTTCGGCGACCATAATCGTTGGATGTATGTTCTCTAAACATCCGTAAGATACGCAAAGTTGCCCTTCTTACTCACAGCCCATGTCCGCTCGGCTCTGGGCGTCATTGTTGGGGAAACAGTTTCCGGAGAGCACCGTATCGGGCACGAAGCGTTGCAGGTCGGCGTCGTAGAGGCCTTCGGCGAGGAAGTCGGTGAGGTCATTGACTTCCGTATCGGTGAGGTTGAGTGGGTGGAAGAAATCGGAGATGTTCGATGCTGGGATGCGGTCGTTTTCCGGGATGCCGGCGTTGAAGTATTCAACGACTTCGCGTAGGCTGGTTTTGCTGCTGCCGTGGAAGAAGAAGGGCATATCCTTGGTGTTGTACACCTGGGGCACTTTGAATTTGAACATGTCTTCGGCGCGGCGGGTGAAGTCTCCGCGTCCGAAATTACGCGGGTCGTCTGCGCTTGTGCGCAGGGCGCCGCCGGGTATATCGCAGAGGTCGTTGACGCCTACGGAGTGGAAGGTATTTCCGTTCAGTGCCGGCCCGTTGTGGCAACGGTAGCAACCAGCCTTACCGAAGAAGAGCTTAGCGCCGTTTTTCTGGCTATCAGTTAGGGCTTCCTTATCGCCTCGCAGCCATTGTTGCCAAGGAGCGTTGCTAGGGAGCAAGGTTCGGATGTAAGCGGAGAGCGCAAAGCTCATCGCTACGCGACCATACCTCGCATCGCCTTCAAATTCTGGGAACGCCCGATTGAACATGCGCCTGTAACCAAGGGTGTCTAGCAAGTAAGCATCCGTACTCATTCGGTGCGTGATGGTGCCTTCGATGTTTTGAGATTCGAGGCCATCAAGACCGAGATGGTTTATTTCGGTAGCGGGGTCGTGTACGCCCCATACTTCAGCTACTTCGGCGTTCGCTCCACGAGAGCCAAAGCGGCCAGCCCACATAGAATTGGTAACGTAGGCAACGCCGAGCATCGAGAGCGGGCGAGCACCTTGGGCATCGATCTGGTTTTCTTCGTAACTCTGGTCCATAACCCGACCAGAGCCGAAAGTGCCGAAGCCTAAACCGCCGTCTGCAATTCCTTGAGCGGAGCCAGATGTGAAGGCCGCCTCAGGAACGTGGCAAGTAGAACAGGAAAAAGTACGTAGCTGGTTAGGGTTGATCGCGTCTCGGCCCAGGGCCGTTTCGTAAAAAAGCATTTTGCCAAGGGCAATCTTTTCTTCTGTAAGCGGATTGCCAATACCAGCCGGGATGCCAGCAAGGTTGCTGCCATCAGGCAGCATATAGTCATCGAGAGAACTGTTGACACTCAAACGAATGAGCGTGCGCTCCAACTCGGAGTCAAGGGCAGAGACTGCTGTGTCACGAACACAACCTGGCACCACTACAAGTGCGGGCAACAGCAGCAATAAGAGCTTGAGGGGCGATTTATACATGGGGAGATTACAATATGTTGCTTTGGAAAGTCAAAAAATTAGGCTGCCGTATTGAATTAGAGTTATTCAGACGACACTTGGAAATAAAAGAGGGGGAAGAACCAAGTTACCTTTAAGACGCAAAAACATTTGGAAAGCTACTAATACAGACTGCAAATATACAATTTTCCTTTGCCTACAGTCCTAAATATTGTATTTGAACCATCAAAAGGCCTTTAATTAAACATTATGTGTGTTAATTTGTATATTTGCAACGTCGCGCTATGTCAACAGCTCGTTTAAAGTTCTTAGTACTTCACGTATTTCACCACCTCGCGGCAACGTCTACATCTTTGATTTACTTTCGCCATGCATCCGGATACCTACTACCGGCTTGCGCTCAGTCGTATGCCCAATATCGGGCCTAAGCTTTTCCGTAACCTCATTCATCATTTTACCACCGCAGAAGAAGTTTTTCGGGCGCGAACGCAGGAGCTGTGTTTGGTAGACGGCATTGCGGAAAAAACCGCTGCTGCCTTTAATGATACAGACCGAGCACTGCGCGAAGCCGACAAAATCATCAGCCACGCCGAGCGCCACGAAATACAACTACTCTGCTGCTTAGACGATGGTTTCCCTAGCCGGATGCAACAACACACCGGTGCTGCCGCTATCCTTTATTATTATGGCGTCGCTGACATCGACAACCCCAGAACCTTAGCAATAGTAGGAACCCGAGAGATGAGCAGCAACGGCGCTCGGCAAATTGAACGCATCCTTGACCCATTGGCCGACTTTAGCCCGCTGGTAGTTAGCGGCCTAGCCTACGGCGTTGATATTTATGCACACCGACGCTGCCTGCAGGCTGGCCTGCCTACCCTAGCGGTGATGGGGAGTGGCTTTGACCGCATCTACCCCCAAGCCCACGGAAAAACAGCGCTCCGAATGGCCGAAAACGGCGGCGGCGTACTCACCGCTTACCCCTACTGGGCCAAACCCGAAAAAGACCACTTCCCCGCCCGCAACCGCGTAGTTGCTATGCTGTCTGACCTGACCGTCGTTGTTGAATCTGCCGCCAGAGGCGGCTCCATGATTACCGCCCGGATGGCCTACGAATTGGGCCGCAAAGTAGGCGCTTGCCCCGGCCGAGGCGGAGACCCCCTAACCGAAGGCTGCAACAACCTCATCAAAACCGGCCGCGCTCACCTCATCGAATCTGCCGACGATGTCGTAGAGCTCTTGGGCTGGAAAGGGCACGCCACCGGCCGCCAACAACGGCTCTTCGAAGACCTCGACCCCGCCGAGCAGGCCCTAGTCGATCACCTCCGCGACCGCGACGGTGTCGAAATTGATGAACTCCACCTTGCCCTAAAGCAACCACCCGCTCACCTCGCCAGCCTATTGCTGATGCTCGAAATGAAAGGAATGATTGCCGCCCTGCCGGGGCATCGGTACCGGCTTTGTTAGCGATAAACAGGTGTCGTCCCAATTTTTCCCGCTGAGGAGGGGGCGGTTCGCGCCCAAACAGCCCTACAACCAATAAACGCCACCACTGCTCTACCCCAAAAACGGATTACTATCCCGCTCCTTACCAATCGTTGTACTCCCCCCGTGCCCCGGCCAAACAACGGTCTCGTCGGGCAAAGGCATCAATTTCGTGAGGATGGAACCGATGAGCGTTTGGTGGTCTCCGCCGGGCAAGTCTGTGCGCCCAATGGACCCGTCGAAGAGCACATCTCCGGCGATGAGGTATTGCTCCGCTGCGTTGTGAAAGCAGATGCTGCCCGGGGAGTGGCCCGGGCAGAAGAGTACCTCAAAACTCGCATCCCCTAAAGTTATCGTATCCCCCTCGGCGATGAAATAATCTGCGGGAGGAGACGGAACCATCGGGGGCATTCCGTACATGCTCACTACCATCGGAGCGGCTTGCAATACTTCTTTTTCCAGTTCGTGAATGCCCAGTTTTAGCCCGTACTTCTTCATCACGTAGTCGTTCCCGAAAATATGGTCGAAATGACAGTGCGTATTGATTAGTTGAACGGGCTTAAGTTTTAACCGTTCAATGGTTTGGCTCAGCTCGGCCTCTTCGGCATTGGTGAAACAGCCGGGGTCAAAGATGATGGCTTCGCGGCTGTCTTCGTCGTAGACGATATAGGTGTTCTCGGATACGGGGTTGAAGGTGAGGGAGAGGACGTTAGTCATGCGGAGGAGAGGGTAGGTTGATGAATTTAGAGCTGCAAACTTAGCAACATTACCCTCAATCCACCTTCGCCTCCATCGGGAAGCGCAGCCCTTTATAGCTTTTCAGTACGGCTTTAACGCTGCCTACACTGACGGGCGACTCGATGAGTACGGGCAGGCGGTTCTTGTCGTCGGAAACATAGATTTTCATCTCGTCGCCTTCTTTGAAGACGTCTCCGGCGATGAGCTGAGGGCTAAATTTTTGGGTGTTGTACTTGCCTCCGTTGCGAACTTTCAGGCCGGGCTCGGGGCCGAGGTACTTCAGGGAAAGGGGGTAAATGTCTCGGTCCATCAAGATTTTGATGGGGATTTCTTGGCCCTGTTGCATGTCTGCATAGTCTAAGTTTCGGGCGTAGTAGACGATGGAGATCAGGTCGTGCATACACTCATCGAAAGCAATTTCTTTGTCTTCCAGGTCGTCTCTGGTGCGGCCTCGGGAGCTGATGGCTTTTCTGGCGGCTTGATCGAAACGGGTGCGGTCGTAGCGGGTGTAGCCGCCTTCGTTTACGTCCTTGATGTGGATGCGCGGCAGGAGGGTTTCCTTATCGAGGTAGCTCTCGTAGTTGTCGCGTACTTTATAGAACCATTCATAACTTTCGTAGGTGCGGCCGCGCACCATGATGTGGTAATAATCGGGCAATTCATGAACGAGGAAGGTGACTTCTCCGGCGGCGAGCCAGACAAAATTCCAGTTGTAGTAGAGTTTATAAACGATCTTCTCTCCGGGCATGAAGACCTGGTTTTTGGTCTCGCAGATGTCTGGCATAGGCATGGGCGGATGGAAGTCTAACCCCAGATTGGGTATGGGGCCACAGAATTCTTTTTCAGGAATTAGTGGCGCGGCCGCAGGTGCAATGCCCCCCTGCCCCCCAAAGGGGGAACCGTTTAAAGGAGCAAGGGAGGGGCCGCTCTCCGTCAGGAAATCAGCGGGCAGGGCGTTCATAAACAACATTGCCGGCAGGGCGATGAAGATGGTTAGGTGAGTAAAGAAATGTTTCATAAAGCTTCGTTTTTTCGGTAACGTCTAACGACCAATAAGTAGCCCGGCAGGGCGGGCAACAAAACATTGATGGCGAACAAACTCGTGAAGGCCGCCAGCGTTGCTACCGCTGCTTCGGGGGAGTCGTTCCAGAGCAAGAGGCCCAACTCTGTACGGGTTACGAGGTTTACCCCCGGCGGCATCGGTATGCCTGCCTGAACGAGGTAGATGCCTGCAATGCCCGCCAAGCCCTTCAGCAGCGGCAACTCCAGCCCGAAGAACCAGAGTAAAAGGTAGAGCTGCGTACAGTAAACGCCAAAACGAAGGCAAGCGTGCGCTCCGGCCCGCGCCATTAAGCCGATCTTAACTTCCTCTAGGCCCTTACCCAGCTCCTCCATCCTTACTTTGAACCTGCTTTCGAGCCACTTAATCGTTCGCAACAGCAAGGGCATCCCGCCCCACCAGCCAATGACCAGCAGCAGCGGCCCCACCGGCCACAGCCACGCAACGGGAAAGGGCAACCGCTCGCGCAGCAAGCCGTCTGCGGTCCACATCAGCCCTGGCCAAGCCAGCAATAAAAAGGCTACCCACTGGCACACGCTGCCGAGTAAACTAGACGTAAGCACCCCCGGCCATTCTGGCCTTTGGGCTACCAGTAGCCTGCCTCCAATTTCTCCGATTCGGTTGGGTGTAGCCGCGCTCAGGCTCACCCCCGCTAGCGTTGCGCGCCAGGTGCGACTGAAGTCCCAAGGCAGAAAAGCCGTAAGCAAGATATGCCATTTCCGGGCTTCCAACCACCAGTTTACGGGCATCAGCACCACCGCCAAGGCCAAGTATTTCCACTGCCCCGGCCGGGTGAGCGCGGCCCCAAAGGCCGCCCAGTCTAAAGACGAACTCAACCGCTGAAACTGCCACACGAAGGCCGCCAGCACACCAACGCTCAGTAGGCGAAGCAGCCACTTCCGGAGGGTTTTATTTTTTGCTTTTGTCAAATTATTTGTTGGGGATGACTGGTTTGGCCTTACTTTGTGGTTGGTCTCTCGGCCCCAAGGCCGGAAAGTCATTCACAAAACTACAACATTGCCCGTCCCTAAAAAGAAGAAGAAACCCGATCCGGCTCCGTACCGCATCCTTGGCATCGACCCGGGTACGGTGGTGCTAGGTTTTGCCGTCGTCGAGATTCACGCCAAATCGCGCAGAATTCTTGAGCTGGGCGTACTCAAACTGGGCAAAATGCCCGACCATGCCGAGCGCCTAGCTACCATCCACCGCCGCCTAACGCAGGTGATCGGTACCCATAAAGTATCCGTGATGGCCATCGAGGCGCCGTTTTTCGGCAAAAACCCACAGTCGATGCTCAAGTTGGGCCGCGCCCAAGGGGTCTGTATGGCCGCCGCGATGGGCCAAAACGTGGAAGTGACCGAGTACGCTCCGCGTAAGATCAAGCAGTCCATAACCGGCAACGGCAACGCCAGCAAGGAGCAAGTGGCGGCCATGTTGGCCAACGAATTTGAGCTAGACAACTCCCGCTACTTGGAGGACGCCACCGACGCCCTCGGTGTCGCGATGTGTCACTACTACCAGACGCGGGGCGTACTGGGCGGAGGGAAGAAGTTCTCTGGCTGGGAGGGGTTCGTTAAGGCTAATGAGAAACGGGTGAAGAAGTAAGCCAACCATTGTTTTTGTTTCCCATCCCTTATCTTCCCTCCCATGGAAAAGTCCCACAAAATCCTGAACGACCCTGTATATGGCTTCGTGAGCATCCCCTACGGGATCCTCTTTGATTTGGTGGAGCACCCCTACTTCCAGCGGCTGCGCAGCATCAAGCAGGTGAGCCTGACGCACTACGTTTACCCCGGCGCGTTGCATACCCGCTTCCACCACGCCTTGGGCGCTTTACACCTGATGGGCAAAGCGGTTGCTAGCCTCAAACGCAAGGGCATCAAGATCAATAAGCGCGAAGCCGAAGCCGTCAAGATTGCTATTCTGCTGCACGACATCGGCCACGGCCCGTTTTCTCACACCCTGGAGAATACCCTGATCGAGGTTCACCACGAAGAGCTTTCGCTACTCCTCATGGAGCGTCTCAACGACGAGTTTGGCGGCAAACTCGATCTGGCGATAAAGATATTCAAGGGTAAATACAAGAAGCACTTCTTGCACCAACTCGTTACCGGCCAACTAGACATGGACCGGATGGACTACCTCAACCGCGACAGCTATTTTACCGGCGTAAGCGAAGGTGTGATCGGCTATGACCGCATCATCGAGATGCTCAACGTGGTAGACGACCGGCTCGTGGTCGAGCAAAAAGGCATCTACTCCGTCGAGCGTTTCCTAACCAGCCGCCGCATCATGTATTGGCAGGTCTACTTGCACAAAACCGTAGTGGCGGCAGAGCAAATGCTCATCCTCGTATTACAGCGTGCACGAGACCTAAGCCGCGAGGGCCAAGAAGTGTGGGCTCCGCCTGGGCTAACTTATTTCCTCCGCAACCGCATCACTTCGGCCGACTTCAAGCTCCGCCGCAACGAACTACTCGACTGCTTCGCCGCCATTGATGATACCGACATCACTACTGCCGTAAAAGCCTGGCAGCAGCACCCCGACCGCCTACTGGCTTACCTGAGCTATGGGCTCATCAACCGGCGACTGTTCCGGTTGGAGTTCTCCAACGAGCCCTTCCCCAAGGCCTACATTGCCCGCCTGCTTACCACACTGAACAACCACAAAGACTTGCCCCGAGGGGCCGAAGCCTTCCTCATCAGCGGCGAAGAAAGCAACAGTGCCTATACCCTAAATAAAGAAGAGATCATGGTTTTGACGAAGGACGGCAAGGTCGTCCCCATGTCTGGCATCAGTGATTTTGGTATTGAGCCACGGACGTTTCGGAAGTACTTTCTTTGCTACCCGAAGGAGGTGAGTGTGGCAGTCTTGTAGTTGCTACTGTACTACGCATTAGGGTCTCCCCGATTCAGCCAGGGCGGAAGGGTGGTTTTAGCGAAATAAAACGCAACCAAGGCTCCGGTGATGGCTCCGCCGATGTGGGCGAAGTGCGCGATGTTGTCGAAGTCAAGTTTGAGGATGCCCAACACTAGATCGATCAGGAAAAACCCGGGTATCATGTAAGCAGCGTAAACCCCGATGGGGATGAAGAGCAACTGGAGTTTCTGCCAAGGGAAGAGCACCGCGAAGGCTGCCGCAACCCCAGAGACCGCCCCGCTAGCGCCAAGCATTGGCTGGCCCACACGTAGGTAGTCAACGTACTCTAGCATCAAATTATGCGACTGCTTAATGATCTGCGGTGTAGCGTTCCCCATCGCCATTTGGTTTTGCAGCTTACCGACGATTGAGCTTACTGTTTGTCGGTTTTCATCTAGGAGTTGGCCGGTAGCGACCTTATCAAAGAAGATGTTCAGGTTGCTTAGCGTGGGGTCGGTACTAAAGACGGTTGCTAGGTCTTGGTATTTATTGATTTCGTACCAAGCTTCAAGGCAGTGCAGCCCCGCCGCACCAAAAGCCGCCACCAAATACAACAGGAGGAAACGATTGGCCCCGATCCGGGTTTCCACGATCGGGCCGAGGAAGAACAAGCTCATCATGTTGAACGCAATGTGCGTAAGGTCTGCATGCATGAAAAAGTGAGACACGAGCTGGTAGGGCTCAAACTGGTCTCCTCCCGGATAGTAAAGACATAAGTAGCGCGCAAGGTCAAACTCATACCCCATCGTTCCGGGCAGGTAAACGACCGCGAAAACGAGGACGTTGAGAAAAATGAGAGACTTTACTATTGGGGTAATTGGGGGCATGGGAGCAATGATGTGTTTTTTGTCGTTTGGTGAGATGCAGTAGCAGGCGTTCGCTTACCCCGCATCGGCCAACAACTTCATATCCCGTACCAGCATCCGCTTACGGTTAAACGTAATGATGTTCTGGCGGCGCAGGTCATTGAGTACGGCATTGACTGTTTGGCGGCTGGTGCCGGTGAGGTCGGCAATTTCTTTGTGGGTCAGCATATTGCGTACTTCGCGCTCATAACCGACCTCGCGGCCACGGGCTTCGGCCAGTTCATGTAGGAACTCAGTGATGCGGCTTCGGCTGGTTTTAAACATCAGGTTTTCGAGGCGTTGCTCCAGTTTCAGGGTGCGGTCACCGATCAGGCGCATGAAAAACAATTGCACTTCGTTGCGTTCCCGAAGCATCTTCCCTAAGTCTTCTTTTTCCAGCACGCAGAGGTCGGTCGCTTCGAGGCTATAAGCAAAATCTCGGCGATTACTCTCGGAGATCAGTGCTAACTCTCCAAAAACTTCTCCGGGGGATAGGATGGCCTTTGTTACTTCTTTTCCGGAGCTATCATAAGTGCCAATTTTAACCCGGCCTTTATTGATGAGGAAAATTTTCCGAGCCGGCTCATCGGGCAAGTAGACGTATTGGTTTTGCTCAATAGAGAGCTGACCGTTTCTGAGGTGCGTGCCCATACCTACCTTTTGGGGGCAGAAAAGATTTTGAAGATCTATGTTCTCCAAGTACCACAGTTGTTGATTTGCCATTACCTATATTTGGTTGTATCAAGAACAGTCTATCTCACTAGAGGGTTCTCTGGGCGTTTCAACGTACGGGCGTAACGGGTTTTAGGTGGCGCGGACGCAGGATGCAAAGAACCCCCTGCTCGGGCCTCCGGCCCGATCCCCCACGGGGGAGGGGTTGAAGCAAAGGTCCTTCGGTTCTAATTGTAGGGATCTACCACGAACTACTTACCGCCCTTCAGCTCTTTTTGCCATGCTTTTAGCTCGGCCAGCTTACCGTCTGCGGCTAGGCCAGCCTGTACTGCCCAAGTTTTGGGGTTATGGGATTTGAAGCGGGAGCCCGCTTCGTCTAGGATTTCGCGAAGGCGCTCCGTGGAGGTTTCGGCGAGTACCGCAAGGGTTCGAATGCCTTCTTCTTTCAGGATAGACTCGATTTTGGGGCCTACGCCCTCTACTACTTTCAGGTCGTCCTCGTCGGTTTCTTCCGTGGTGGAGGTTGTTGGGGCGGGAGGAGTTGCGGTTGGTTGGGCCTCCTCGGGTTTGTTGCTGGCGAGGCTTTTGGCTTGGCCTACCCAGTCGTCTCGTTGGATGATGCCGGGGATATAGCCGATGAGGTTGGTGTAGGTCACGATGTCGGCCTCCGACCAGTTAGCGATTTGTTCGTAGCGGTAGATGTCGACTTCGTTGAGTTTGCCCTGTAGGAAGGGGCCGATGTTATCGATCAGGGTGAGGTCGTCTGCCTTCGGCGCTTCTTCGGAAGAGATAGAAGGGACGTGGACGGAGGGGGTGGTTTGTACGATCACTTCTGTGCCTCCGTGGTTGCCGGTTCTTATCCCGGGTTCGGTGGTGTCGGCCCTGATGACGAGGGGCTCTACGCTGCTGGCCAAGTTGGGCTCCACAACGGGCTGGTGGCCGGTGTAGGGGTTGGCTGGCGAAACGGTTCCGCGAGAGGTTAGGAGTGCTTGGTTCTCTTGGTTCATTTCCCGTAAGCGAAGCTCCAGTTCCCGGAAACGAGCTTCAGAAGTTGTGATGTAAGCATTCAAGCTCTCATTGCTCCCTTGCCCGTTCCCTGCACCTGCGCCCGCGCCCAAATCTGTAGCTACCGGAACCGCAGTATTGGCGCGTTCTTGCAACTCCTCGTTCTGGCTTTTCAGGGTGGCTATTTGCTCGTTGAGGTCGTCAATTGTAGCGGTGTGGTCTTGGTTTGTTGTGTTTAGATTAGTGACCTGTTCGTTCAACGAATCAATCGTTGAAACGTGGCCTTGGTTGGCTGCGCTTAGCTCTTCGTTGCTCTGACGCAACTGCGCTATTTGCGTGTCTCGGCCAGACAGTTCGCCTTGCAGCCCTTGGAGGCTGTCTAGCGCGTCTACTTTTTCACGGCTAACGGCTTCGAGTTCTTTCGCTAAGGCTTTTTGCTTGGTTTCGGTTGTGCGGTAACGCACCTCAAACTCATCGCGCTCTTTCCGGAGCAGCAGCAATTCCTTCTTATACCTCCTCGTTGTGAGTCCTTGGATGATCCAGCCAATGATCACGCCGATGGCGAAGAGCAGTATCCCTAAAATGCCCAACATGAATTGCTCTTCGTTGGTAAGGGGGCGGTTTTGGAAAAAATCGCCAAGTAGGTTGAAAAAATCGTTCATGCACAGGTAGTTTTCTCTGACGGATGAAGGTAGGCAATTCTTTTGTCATGCCTAACTTTGCGCTTCTGGGGGTGCGTATGACGAGATGCGCGATTGCCCTCTATTCACAAGCCATAACCCAAAAACATGTACTTCATCTCTGGTATCCATACCGACGCGGGCAAGACGGTCGTTTCCGCTTTTTTGCAGCGTGCCCTAGACGCAGACTACTGGAAACCCATCCAAGCAGGCGACCTTGATTTTGGGGATACAGACCGGGTTAAAGCCTGGACGGGCACCCCCGCAGACCGTTTCCATCCCGTCCGGCACGCCCTGAACACGCCCGCTAGCCCGCACTATGCAGCCCGGATTGATGGGGTAGAGATCCGTCTTGATGATTTTGTCTTGCCCGAAACCAACGGCCGAAACCTCATTGTGGAAGGCGCAGGAGGTTTGCTCGTCCCGATCAATGAGGAGGAAACGATAGTAGACTTAGTTGCAAAGCTTGATTTGCCGGTCATCTTGGTATCTCGGCATTACTTGGGCAGCATCAATCATACCCTACTGAGCATTGATTATTTGCAGCGTCAGGGGTTTCAGTTGGCTGGTTTGATTTACTCTGGCGGAGACAGCCCAGAGACCGTCCGTATTGTTGGGGAGCAGACTGGCGTTTGGCCACTGGTGGAGCTTCCGGAATTGGAGACGGTGGATGCGGCGGGTATTGATTTCCTTGTAGCGGAGTTTGGCGCTGCGCTGCGCGCAGCCTTAGAAAAAACAAAGGCATAAGCCTTGCTTACTACGGAGTTGTAGCGAACAAGGCTTATGCCTGGGTTTTGTGCGAATGCGGTTCGGTTGGGGGGGGTTACCGTACGGCTTTGAGCTTAACGGTGCGGTTGGTGTACTCAAAGCCATCACGGGTTGTGCCGAGGCACTCGGTACAGGAGAGGGTAACGTCTAGGCGTTCGCGCTCAAATTCGAATACCTGCCGAGCAGCCCATTCGTTTAAGGTTGGGGAGTTGGTCAGTGCGTCGAAGCTCAGGGTGGAGTTGCCGGTTTCTTCCTTGAAGGAGAAGGCTACTTCTGCGGTAGCACCACAGTCGTCGGTTGTGGCCTTGCACCACTCGTCAGCACACTGATCGAAGAGGATGACGACGTGGGGAAGCGACTCAAGTTGGGTTTCACCTGTTTTGCTTTGGTATTCCACGGAAATCATTTCCAAGCCTCGGGGTAAGCCGGTGCCGTTGTAGAGGGCTTCGTGGAGGTTTAGTTCTTGGACGGACTCCATGCCGTTCAGCCCTGGGTCTTCCTCAATACACGAGGTGAACGTTGCTGCGGTGAAGAGGAAAGCGCAGAAGAGTAAGATGTTTTTCATGTGGTGGTGGGTTGAATTCGAGTGTAATATAAGGTTTTGAAAGTGTATTCTGCAAAAGAATCTATTTTGAAGTCATCCTTGATTTTTGATTAAGATGACCATGTTTGGCAGTATTTGACAAGGTTTTTAGCGGCCAGCAGACAGCATTCAGGCAAAACAGCATTGAATGCTGCCCGCTGATCACTTTTTTATGTCAGCTATACTTGACTCATGTTTCTCCGATCTTTCTGATTTGGGCGCAGTTTAGTACCCATTGGGAGTCAAAACCGAACATCAAGTGTTCAAAATCGAACACATACAAAGTAATAATACTACGTAATGAACTGATAATAAAATGTTTAATTTTTTGGCACGTTTCTGGCACACTTAGCAGCCATGGATCGTAAAATTGACAAATCAGCCATTAATAAAAAGCGCAACGGGCGCATCTTGAAATGGGTCATCATTGGCCTAGCGGTGCTGGCCCTCGCTTGGTTTGGCTTGCGTATGTTGCGGCCTTCGGCCGACGAAGACGACCTTCGGTTTGCCGTTGTGGAGCAGGGCGACGTGCTCAACAGCGTCAACGCAACCGCGCTGGTGTTGCCTGCTTTTGAGGAGCAGGTGAACGCGCCAGTAGCGACGACGATCAAGGAGGTAGTTTTGACGGCGGGGACGCAGGTGCAGAGCGGGGATTTGCTGCTTCGCCTCGACCGCGAATACGTCGGTTTACAGCTAGATGGCCGCCGCGACCAGTTGGCCCTGAAAGAGAACAGCATTGGGCTTTTACAGATGGAATACCAACGCGACCTGAAAGAGCTGGGCTACAACGCCGAGATCAAGAAACTAGAGCTCGCCGCCGCCGAAGCCCGCCTCGGAGACGCCCAACGCCTCCTGAAAGTAGGCGGAGCTACGGAAGAAGAAGTTGAGGCCGCCCAACTGGCCGTAAAGATCACCAAGCTAGAAGCCGACAAGCTAGACAACCAGCTCGCCTACAGCCGCAACAGCCTCGCTGGGCGCGAGCGCAAGCTGCAATTGGAAGTAGGCATGGAAGAGAAGGAAGTACAGCAACTGAGTCGCAAACTCCGCGAAACAGACGTCCGCGCTCCGCGCGCAGGCGTAGTGACGTGGGTAAACGAGAACCTGGGGCAGCAGGTAGCAGAAGGCGCGCCGCTGGCGCGCATCGCCAACCTTGGCCGCTATAAAATTGAAGGCACTTGCTCAGACCGCTACGCCGAGCAGCTCTCCGTCGGGATGCCCATTGAGCTGCGCCTACCCAAAGTACGCCTCTCTGGAACCCTAACCGACATTTTGCCCGAAGTGACCAACAACACCGTCCGCTTTCGGGTGAAGTTAGACGATGCCTCCAATGAGAACCTCCGCCCTAACCTACGTGCGGAGTTGTACGCCATTACGAGCAAGCGCGAGAACGTACTTAGGGTGAAGAACGGCCCAGCCTTCCGGGGTGGTAAGCGCCAATCGGTGTTCGTAGTACGGGGCCAAGAAGCCATCCGCGTCGAGATCCGTACCGGGGCCCGCAACGGAGACTTTGTAGAAATTGAAAGCGGACTGAAAGCCGGAGATAGAATCGTGATTTCCGACACCGAGGAATACGAACAGATGAGTAAGCTACAGCTTAGCGATTAACAACCCGAGCCAAGATTTCCCCATCCGTATAGACGAGGTGTGCCTTAGTCTCCACAAAAGAAAAAACAATGATTCTCAGATTAATCCCACTGCTCCTTCTAACCCTCCTCTGCACCTGCGGCCGCGCCCAAGAAAACATCACCTTGGAAATGTTGCAGGAACAGGCTGCGGCATCCGCGATTGATGTACTCACCGCTCGCCAGCAACTAGACGCTGCGAAGCTGGAATTCGACGCCTTCGGCGCCAGCCTGAAGCCCCGCTTAGACCTGGTGGCGAACCTCCCCAACTACTTCCGTACCAGCAGCGAAGTGACCCAAGAAGACGGCACGGTTGCCTTTCGCGAAATTGAGCTCAACAACTCCTTCGTCGGGCTATTTGCCAGCCAGAACATTGCCTCGACTGGCGGCACCCTCAGCCTAGAAAGCCGCCTACAACGCACCGATAATTTTGTGCAAGACAATAAGTTTTACAACGGCTCTCCGCTGCGCCTTACCTACCGCCAACCCATCTTGGCCTTCAACGCCCTGAAGTGGAACCGGAAGCTGTTGCCGATGCAAATCACCGTCAACCAGCGTGCGCTCACTGCGGCCCGTGCTGGGGCCGCACTAGACGCGACGGACCGCTTCTTCGACCTCGTTTCTGCCGATCAGGAACGCCGCATCGCAGAGGTAAACAAAGCCGCCAACGAACAACTTTTCACCGTTGCGCAGGAGCGTTTTGAGCTCGGTAAGATCAATCGGGGAGACCTGGTACAACTACAACTAGAGCTCACCAGCGCAGAGCAAAACTTGCTGCGTGCACGCCGTTTGGTTGGTGCGGCCTCGGCCGCAATTTACCGCCTTCTCGGCAAGGCCTACGACATGATTTTGCTGCGCCCAGAACTGCCCGAAACCGAAGTACAGACCGATATAGACACCGAGCGCGCAGTAGAGCTGATGAAGCAACGCCGCCCAGAAATCTTGGCCGCTCAGCAGCGTACGCTAGAGGCCGAACGCGAAGAAGACCGCATTCGGCGAGATCTCGGTCCTCGGATTGACGTTGTGGCGGGCTTCGGCTTCGTTCGTAACGATGAAGACATCGCCCCAATCTACTCCGACCCGAGTAGCGAGCGCATCCTGAGCGTCAACCTAGCCCTACCGATCTTGGACTGGGGCCAGCGCAAAGCGCTGACGAAGCGCGCCACCTCCGCCCGCAAACTGGCCGAGGAAGTAGCCCGCCGCACCGAACTCGAACTCGGCACCGAACTCGTTCAGCTCCTCGAACAATGGAAAACGGTACAGGAAGAACTCCGGCTTGCTACCCAGATCAAAGACCTCGCCAATGAGCGCTTCGAGATCAGTAAAGAAAGCTACGAGCTAGGCGCCATTCCGCTCTCTCAACTCACCCTTGCCCAGCAAGCCCGGGACCAAAATACGCGGGCCTACGCCAGTACCCTGCGGGCCTACTGGTTCACCTACGCACAACTCGCTAGGCTTACGCTCTGGGATTTCATCAACGATAAACCACTGGGATAAATCAGCCCGCCCGCCCCGTCCAGACAAGGTATGCCTTGTCTCAACTGTAACACAAGGCATGCCTTGTCTCAACCATTACTAAATTCTACAACCATGATAGAAATACAAAACGTCTCCAAAGCCTACCGCACCGACACCATCGAGACCATCGCGCTCCACAACATGAACCTCTCCGTACCGAGCGGTGAGTTCCTGAGCATCATGGGCCCCTCTGGCTGCGGAAAGTCTACCCTGCTCAACATCATGGGCCTGATTGACGAACCAACCGAAGGCACCGTCAGCTTAGCCGGAGAGCAGATCACGGGCTACAACGGAAAGCAGATTGCGCGCTTCCGCAACGAGCAATTGGGTTTCATTTTCCAGAGCTTTCACCTCATCAATGATCTCTCGGTAGCAGACAACGTAGAGCTGCCGCTACTGTACCGCAAGGTAGGCAGCAAAGAGCGCCGTCGGTTAGCGCTAGAAGCCCTTGCTCATGTGGGTTTGAGCAACCGCGCTACGCACTTCCCCAACCAGCTATCTGGTGGGCAGAAGCAGCGCGTAGCCATCGCTCGTGCCATTGTAGGCCGCCCAAACATCATCCTCGCGGATGAGCCGACGGGAAACCTAGACAGCCACATGGGCGATGAGATCATGGACATCCTCCTGAAGCTCAACGCCGACCTCGGCACCACCATTGTGATGGTGACGCACGATGAGCGGATGGCCAAGAAAACTCACCGGCTCGTGCGGCTCAGCGACGGAGAAAGGGTGAGTTAGGCCCCAAAGGGGGAATAACTCAGCACATCTGGCACCCGCCTCCCACAATTGCCCCTCTGGGGGCTAGTACAGTGTAATCTAAATTTAATTGCCTTTTCTGCGGCGTCTTTTATCGGCTGGCTGCGTTGGTAAAATCCTCATTTAGCTACGGCTAAACTCCGGTTTTACCGCCTTGCCAGCCAATAAAATCCACCAGCACAAAAGTCAACAAATTTAAATTACACTGTGCTAGGGGGCCGAACCCACCACATTTGGCACTCGCCTCCCACAATTCCTCCATTCGGGAGGGCAGGAGGCTCAACCACAAAACAATGTTCAAGAACTACCTACTCCTTTCCCTGAAGGTCCTGAAACGAAAGCCGTTTTAC
>CALEDI010000285.1 GCA_937949535.1 uncultured Lewinella sp.
TTGCAAGTTGCAGGTTGCAAGTTGCCGTGTCGCATGCGTGACGTGCAACTTGCAAGTTGCAGGTTGCCGTGTCGCATGCGTGACGTGCAAGTTGCAAGTTGCAGGTTACCGTGTCGCATGCGTGACGTGCAACCTGCAACCTGCAACCTGCAACCTGCTACAACCTGCAACCTAAAACACCCGATACGGCGCATCCAGCAACGCATTCGCCTTCTCCTCGCGGAAGCGCGCCGTGGCGTTGTCCCAGTGCAAGGTTTCGCCGGGGAAGCGGCCTGCGATGACGCCCAGCAGGATGGTTTCCGTAAGGCGAGCGGCATAATCAAACGGTGCGGAGCATTCCCCTTCGCCGAGGCAAGCGTCGACGAATTGGTGGTAGTGTTTGGGGCTCTCCGAGGCGTAATCTCGCACCGGCTTTGGCATGTTGTGTTCCTTTTCCGTGGCGGCGATTTCGGCGCTAATGTCGACGTATTTCCCATCAACGATCTTTTGCGGCAGCTGCATGAAGTGGGGCAGCAGCAGCGTGCCTTCGGTACCGATAAAGAGCGCGCCTTGGTCTGGTAGTGCGTCTCCGTTGGGGAGTTTCATTTCGGCATCCTCGGTAGCTGGCGCGCCTGGGCCGTCGTACCAAATCCATTGGAACTCATCGGTGGTATACTTCGTACCGGGGAAGGAATAGGTCACCACATTGTTTTCTGGATAGCCGAAGCCGTTCGGTGGGCGGCACTCCGTCTTGATGGTGTTTGGCACGTCTAGCGCGAGGGCGTTGTAGGGCGTATCGAAGATGTGGACGCCCATATCTCCGAGGGTTCCGCAGCCATAATCTACCAGCTTGCGCCAGTTGCCAGGGTGGTAGACGTCGGCTTTATAGGGCCGCTCGGCGGAGGTGCCGAGCCAGAGGTTCCAGTCTAGGGTTTCCGGCACGGGGTCGGAGCCTTCGGGGGCCTGCTCATCGGTACCCCAGTTTTTGGGCGACCAAGCTCGGACGCGCTTGACCTTCCCGACGATGCCAGACTGGATGAGCAGCGTGGCGAGTTTGTAGTCGTAGAAGGAGTGTACCTGAATGCCCATTTGGGTGGTCAGGCCTTTATCTGTTGCCATTTTGCGCATTGCGCGCGCTTCGGAGACGTGGTGGGTGAGCGGTTTTTGGCAGTAGACCGGCTTGCCCATCTCCATGGCCGTCATTGAGGCTGGTGCGTGGGTATGATCTGGCGTGGAGACGATGACGGCGTCGATGTCGTCGGCCATTTCCTTGAGCATTACGCGGTAGTCTTTGTACTTTTTTGCGTCGGGGAAGAGGGCTCCGGCGGCATCGAGGTAGTTGCTGTCTACGTCGCAGAGCGCGGAGACGATCACCTTGCCGTGGGAAGCCACCGCTTTGAGGTCTTCCAAGCCCATGTTGCCGATCCCGATGTGGGCGGTGCGGAGGTTGGTGAGTTTTTCAACTACGGCAGCACTGGTTTCCGCAGCGGGGTTTGCGCAGCCAGGGAGGGCGGCGGCGGCAGCTAAAGCCGCAGAGGTTTTGATGAAGGCTCTTCTTTTCATAGTTTGTCAGGTTGCAGGATGCAAGTTGCAGGTTACAAGTTGCAGGTTGCAGGTTGGCCGTGTAACCTGTAACCTGCAACTTGCAACCTCCAACCTCTACATCTTTTTGATTTTAATGTTTCGGAACCAGAGCGCACTGTCGTGGTCTTGCAAGCCGATGTAGCCGGTTTTGAATTTGCCGTAGTCGGGCGCATTGTCCCATTTACCGCTATTTTTTCTCGCCTCCCAGTCTTCAGACCAGGGGACGAAGGCGACGACTTGCTTGCCGTTGAGCCAGTATTCGGCGCGTTCGGGGGTGAAGATGATGCGGGTGGTATTCCATTCTCCGGCGGGTTTCAGGTTTCGGCCGTCCATTGGGGCGGGGTACATGGCGTAGTCGGCTCCGGTGGATTGCCAGTCTTGGAGGTCGGCGGAGTAGCCTAGGCTTTTGTTGTAGGCGGCGATGTCGTGGAATTTGGTGTAGTTTTCATCGTCGATGAGTTGGTATTCGGGTGCTACTTCTGGCGGGCCGCCGTAGCCTTCTTTTACGTGGTAAAAGATGCCGCTGTTGCCGCCGGGGGGGATTTTCCATTCTAGGTAGAGCTCGAAGTTATCGAACTCTTCGGCGGCGTAGATGATGTCTTTGCCGCCTTCGTATTCGGCGTCGGAGGTTTTGGCTTCGTCGTTGAAGAAGAGTACGCCGTCGGCGATTTCCCATTGTGGGGGCAGGGTTTCGGCGTTGTAGCCGCGCCAGCCGTCGGTGCTGGTGCCATCGAAGAGGGTAATCCATTCGTCGGCGGGGGTGGTTTCTGCGGCTGAGGTTTCGGGAGCTGCTTCCGTTTCCGGAGCGGGTTTGGCGTTACAGCCAAATAGGCCGAGGGCCAGAAGAAGGAGTAATAATTTTTGCATGAAGTGGTGATGTCGTGAATCCAGATGATTTGGGCGCGGGCGCGGGTGCCCAGTTTGTTGAGGGGCAATGGGACCACGCGCTCAACTTGGTCGTGAAGCTACGAGTTAGGGACGGGAATAGCAAAAGAGATACACCGTAGTTCTCCCGATGCGACGAACTGCACCTTCTCCACCGTTTCAAGCACTTTCGCCGCCCAAAACCTCCAGCATCTCCCCCTGCGTACTCCGCGTTTTGTCCCGCGCGTAACAAGTGTGTAGTTGCTTCTGAAACTCCACGTAGTCCGGTTTTTCGCTTTCTGGCGTGTTTTTGTAGTCGATCACCATTTGCTGGGCGGCGGCGGGGCGGGGCCCCCAATCGGCCAATACTTCCTTGGTTGCTGCGTCAAGAATGATGACCTTGGGGATGGAGCGGGCGCCGTTGGTCAGGTACTGGTCCATGAGGCCGAGGTTTTCATCGCGGAGGAGGCAGTAGAGATCAAGTTTGGGGGAAGCCTCGGCCATCCAGTTCAAGACGGGGACGATCTGTGCGGCATCGCCGCACCAGCCTTCGGTCAGTACCAACAAGATGAGTTCGCGGTCTAGGCCCGCGAGGCAAGCCAGGGTTTCTTCCGTGAGCTTCGGTTTGCGGTCTAGGCGGTTCATCCGCGCCTGGTTGAGGGTAGCGATTTCGATGTAGAAATCGGACTGGTTGGGGCCGGTGGTTTTGCCTTCGTTCTCTAGCAAATCGGTGAGCATTTGACGGTACTCGGCGTAAGATTGGGCTTTGGCGAGGGAGGTGTGGAGGAGGTCTTGCATGGGGCGGTGTTTGTGTGTATGAACAATGCTTGATGGTTAGGGATAGTTGTTGGTGATAGGGGGGAGCGTAGTTTCGGCCGAGCCTTTCCAAGGCGAGTGTGCGCTTACCTGCTTTCAACAACTCGGCTTGGAAAGCCTCGACCGGAGGAGGGAGCGGTAACAGATCGCAGCACTGGCCGAGCCTTTCCAAGGCGAGTGTGCGCTTCCCTGCTTCAACAACTCGGCTTGGAAAGCCTCGACCGGGACGTAAAACCTTCCTCTGCACCTGCGGCCGCGCCCGCCTAAAACAAGTAGTATCCTCCGTAAAAACCGGGAAACTCCCCTCTTGACCGCTTGCCGAATTTCGCCCATATTTGCAGGATGAAAAACACAATAACACGTTACTTTTCCTTGCTCCCTTGCTTGTTGTTGCTCGCCTGCGAAGGCAACAGCCAGGAACCTACCGTTCTCGAAACTGCAGAACCCGTTTTAGCCGTGCTCTCAACAGGAGTTGAGAAAACGCCCAGTTTCCTCTTCCTCTCCGACATCCACCTCAACCACGAAGCCAAAGACACGCCTCATAAAGACGACACGGGCACCACCCTCTGGTCGGCCACCAAAACACGCCTACAGACGATGATGACCAGCGCAGACGCGCCGAAGTTCATCATCTACACCGGAGACCTCACCGCCCACCAGCACCAACACAGCGGAGAATCTTTCCCGCAGTCTGAACTAGACACCAATATGGCCATCGTACTGAACGACCTCTACGAAATTGCCGGTACTACCCCA
>CALEDI010000286.1 GCA_937949535.1 uncultured Lewinella sp.
GGCTTTCGGGAAGAAAGGGACTATTCAGAAATGGGGCGAGCCGGCTCTCCGGCATCCTAGTTATTAAGGTGTACTGTACAATGCGCTATTGTGCTGCTAAATTGCGCCTTAACTGGTTGTGCCCACATCTTTTTCTATTAGTATCCGGGGAAATCGGATGAACTTCATCCTTTGATTGCAGTTGCAGCTTTGGCCTGGAGCTTCAAAGCCATACGGGCTCAATTCCTTCCTCTGGCTATCTTTGCTGTAGACACCCTTTCAGCCTCCCGCCACAGAAACTACTCACAGATTTCATCCTCGTTAGTGGCATGACACGGGCTACTACGGCGTATCCCAACCTCGGATGTTGCTACCAGACTTTTTTTGGTGGCGCAAACGCAGGTGCAAAGTGAGTTGAAAGGCAATCCCTAAAGGCTTCCGTAGCTACTACGACATCATGCGCGCCAACGAACCCCTCGATGATGCCTAACTTCCCACCATGCTTTTCAGAACCCTCACGCTACTGCTATCGTTCGTCATTGTCGGCTGCCGCGCTGCCGGTCCGCCTAAAACCATCCGCCTGTCGCCCGCCTTAACGGAGGCCTCCGGCCTCAGCATCCAAGGCGGTGAATTCACCTGGCACAACGACAGCGGAGACGGGCCGTATACCTTCACGACGGATGAAGCAGGAACCATCATCCGGCAAGACACACTCTCGGCTACCGCGCTAGACTATGAAGACATCACCCAAGACGACTGGGGCAATCTGTACCTCGGCGACTTCGGCAACAACGCCGGCCGCCGGCCAGACCAACGCATCTTCCGTTACCACCCGGCGAAGCCGGGGACGGATTCCATCGTCTTCACCTATCCCCGCCAAGATGGCGGGGGCCGAGACCAGCCCGGCAACTACGATTGCGAAGCAATGGTTTGGCATCAGGATACGCTCCACCTCTTCACGAAAGATCAGCTCTTCGGCCGGGGCAATTCCATGACCTACCATTTTAGGCTGCCCGCTAAGCCCGGCCGCTACGTCGCCGAACTCGTCGATAGTCTTCGCCTGCCACGCCGCGTCGTCACGGCCGCCGCCTTCGATGCTGAACAAGGGGAACTGGTCCTGACGGCTTACAGCTTCAAGATGCTGGCCGGTTTCTGGCCCTCAAGCGCGGCCTCGTTGGTTACGATAACGGACTTCCCCGAAGGGCGGTTCCTGCGCGGCAAGGTTCGCCGCCGAAACCTCAGTTGGTTCATCCCCACCCAGTTTGAGGCGGTAGACTTTTACGATGACCAGTGGTTGTACGTTGGGAGCGAAGGGACGAAACTGCGGAAGTTGGCGGTGGGGAAGCGGAAGCGGAGGTAACTGGCCATAGGTACTTCTTTCAACTCAACTAGTTTGGCTCGAAAAGAATATCCATCTTAAAATGATTGTCCACAGGGTAAGACTCTTTGGTATTGATTCCGGATGCGGTGATGTATGTCCAATGTACAATATGTTTTGTTTTGGTGTAATGCTCAAATGCCTGACGCTTTATTCGTAATTGCTCCGCTTCTGACCTGCTGATTACATAGAGCTTGTCATGAAATTTAAATTCGCACAACTCTATGATTCGGTCTGCCCGCTCTATAACCAAGTCAATTTGAATTCCAGGATAGCCGTCTTTAGCTGGATGGGAATAGGTTGACGTTCGGGTGAATACGCCGCCTATCCCGAGTGCTTTTTTTATCTGGCTGATGTGTCGGAGACCTACGTTTTCGAAAGCAAAACCAGTCCACGTTTTGTAGGCTTGGGAGGCACTTATTTTATCCCAACTTCCTATTCCTTGGCCCTTGTTCGGTTCGATGAAGCGCAGGTAGAACAGAGAGTATTCGTCTGTTAGCCGGTAACGCTTATTTGTCTTTGTATTAAAAGCAAAGAAGCTAGTTATGAAACCCGATACCTCTAATTCATCGAGAATTTTTGAGAACCGACCTCCATTATTGGCGGCTACTTTCTTGAGCAACTGACTCCGAGTGAGTCCGTAATGTGCGGCGGCAAGGGCTCGGATCACATCAACGTGGTGCTCATGGTTTTCGAATAGCGCAGCGTACAGCAAGTCAAACTCATCATACAGAGCACCTTCCGTGTTGAAGCAAATACGTTCAATGTTTTGTACGGCGCTTTCCCTTGGGTTTATGTTTTTCAAATAATGCGGAATGCCCCCCATTGCGAGATAGAGATGTATACAATGGTGGGTACTCTCTCGCATGCCCAAATAGGACAGGTACTGCATCGTTTCGTGTAGCGTAAAAGGTGCGACCCTTATCCTTTGGGTAATTCGACCATGTAGTCCACCTCGGTCCCGAACAATTTTTTGGACCATCCAAGACGCTGCCGAACCACAGATAACTACAAGAATATTCTTGTTTACTGCCCACTGATTCCAGAAATAGGTAAAAAAACTAATAAACCCCGATCGCCTAGTTGCGAGCCAAGGCAATTCATCCAAAAACACCGTCAGTTTTTCGTCTTGTTCAATCGTGTCTAGGTAGTCTATTAACTGAAAGAAAGCATACTGCCAACTATCTGGGACAACAGCTTTACGACCATCTCCGTATTTCTTTGCGATCTCGCGCCCAAAGTTCACAAGTTGTAGTTTCCGAGCGGTATTGGGCACTCCGGTAAATTCAAAGTTGATGTTTTCGCCTAAGACCTTCTTGATCAAAAAAGTCTTACCAACCCTACGGCGGCCAGTCACCGCCACCAGTTCCGCTTCAGGAGACACAAGTGCTTTGCGAAGAACCTCCGATTCTTGCTCTCTGCCGATTAGTGGTGTTTTCATGAACTTTATTTAATCGGCTCAAGTTTTATTAAAAATAGGCACTTGAGCCACTTATAAACACAATATACGTCAAATTATTACCTAACATCAGGATAAACGGCTTAAGTCTTCTCAAAAACAGAAATGTTAGCCACTTATAGCCGCAAAACAGGCACAATCATAGGCCCAAACTAGAGGAATAGGCTATAAGTGGCTCAAGTTGATGAAAAATGATACGTTTTGGCCACTAATAAACGCATTACCGGCCAGCCCATAACCGCCC